>CAYTDB010000062.1:21543-27967 GCA_964436455.1 uncultured Anaerolinea sp.
AACGGCAACACCCTGATTTTTGGTGAAACCACCGAAGTGACCGGTGCTGAAGACAAAATCATGGAGCAGTGCGTCACCCCCGAAGTAGCAGCGCAATTCAAGGCCGCTTTCGATGATTATCAAGCCCTGGTCGAATCGCAGGGCGTGAGCCTGTTGGGCAGCCAGCCCACCGAGGGCAATATCCGCGGCGGGCTTTCCACCATCGAGGAGAAAGCCCTGGGCAACGTCGAAAAAATGGGCAAATGCCCCGTGGTCGGCTATCTCGACCCCGCTGAAGAGCCCAAGAAACCCGGCCTGCATTTCATGGATTCATCCAGCGCCGCGGCTGAAATGGTCACGTTGTGCTGTGCTGCGGGTGCGGCTTTACACCTATTTACCACAGGGCAGGGCAACATCATAGGCAACCCCGTGCTGCCGGTACTAAAATTGTCCGCCAACCCGCTCACCGTCGAAACCATGTCCGAGCACATCGACGTCGATCTCACCGGACTCTTGCGTTTCGATTACAACCTTGACGGCGCCGCCGACCGCACAATGGAACTGATGGCCCACACCATCAACGGACGTCTGACCAGCGCCGAGACCCTGCGCCATGACGAATTTGTGATTACCAAACTATATCGCAGTGCGTAAAAACGCCCATCTCGACTCTGAATTCGTTCTAAGTGCGTCACGCCAAAACTTGGGTAGACCTTCATATAAAAACGAAACTCGTTTTCGCAATCGAACATCCCATAACATGGTGTGACGCACATCCATATCACTGTCATATTCTATGACTTTATTCGCCCAACGCAAAAAGGATAATACAGACGGCTGGGCCGGCTTACACCTCGTTTTGGTGATTACCATTATCAGCCGTTTTCTATATGGAATGATTCGTCAGCCCGTACTGAATAAATCCATCAGCGAGAGTCTCATCGCCATCCTGATTGGTCTGTACATCGGCAATACCTTCCCACTCAGTCAAGAGATCCGCGCTGGGGCTAAATTTGCCCTCCAACGATTGTTGCGCTTGGGCATCATCCTCCTGGGCTTGCGACTCAGTCTTCAAAACGTGGCTGCCACTGGGCTCACCGCATTGATCTTAGTTATCATCTGTATCACTGTTGCGCTAACTTTGGCGTACCTTGCCGGGCGGATATTTGAAGTACCGCCCAGGCTGGCAGCATTGATTGGCGTTGGCACGGCGATTTGCGGGAACACCGCCATCGTTGCTACAGCTCCTGTCATCGAAGCCGACGAAGAGGAAATGCGCTTCGCCGTAGCCACCATTACCCTGTTCGGCCTACTGGCTGTCCTGGTCTATCCGCTCATTGGGCATCTTATCGGCCTGTCAGACCACTCCTTCGGATTGTGGGCTGGAACCGCTGTAAACGACACATCTCAAGTCGTAGCAGTTGGCGCTATTTACAGTGAACTTGCGCTGGATGTGGCAGCCATTGTTAAACTAACGCGCAATACGCTAATGGCCCCGCTCATCATTCTATTTGGATTGGTTTACTCTCGTACCTCAAAACGCCAAATGAGCGATTCTGCCACCCGCGCCTCGCACTTCGAATGGAGCGAACTGATGCCCGGTTTCGTGCTGGGCTTCCTTGCAATGGCACTGATTCGCACGCTGGGTGTAGCTGTGGGCGTCCTACCGCTAAATGTTTCAAACCCTGGTGAACTGCAAACTGCCGCAGTATTCCTGAAATCGGTTGAGGAAATCTCCAAATTTCTGATCTTGATGGCACTAACTGGCGTAGGATTGAACACCAATCTCGCCAGTTTACGTCGTATTGGCATAAAATCTTTACTTGTGGGAACCTGTGTAGCTCTCATACTGGCATTCCTCAGTCTAGGCCTGATCCTGTTTACTCCGTTGGGTGCCTGAAATGAAAATCCAAGTTCCATTTGGACGTTCCAAATTGACTGCACACATACCGGATTCCTATCAGGTGGATGTAATCGAAGCACCTGATTCGCCTGCTGCTTCTGATCCACGCCGAGCGGTTGAATTCGCTCTCGAAAATCTGTTGGGAAATTTGCGTTGGGAAGATTTCCGTACTGCAAAAGGTGTAGCCATTGCCATAAACGACAAGACCCGCCCTGTCCCTCACCATCACCTGCTACCACCTCTCATGGAAAAACTTGCTTCCATCGGCATTCCCGATGCAGCGATTACCTTTTACGTGGCTGTTGGCACGCATCCACCAATGACACCCGGTGAGTTTCCAGAAATTTTGCCATCTGAAATTCTCTCTCGTTATCACGTTGTCTCACATGATTCGGAAAACGACAAACTGCTTGTCTATCTTGGAGAAACATCACGCGAAACACCAGTCTGGTCAAACCGAGCCTACGTTGAGTCAAATTTTAAGATTGTGATTGGGAATGTCGAACCGCACCAATTCGCTGGGTTTTCAGGAGGCGTGAAAAGTGCGGCAATTGGGCTTTCAGGATTAAAAACCATCAACAAAAACCATACCCTGATGACTCATCCCGATTCTCAACTAGGTGAGTATGAAACTAACCCAGCCCGGCAAGACATTGAGGAAATCGGCGAGAAAATCGTTATCCATCTGGCACTGAACGCCATTCTCAATCACCAGCGTGAAATCGTCGTTGCCCTAGCAGGGGATCCACGCCTCGTGGTGCGCCAGGGACTGGAACATGCTCGCCAAGCCTGCCAAGTGGCAGTCGCACGAAAATGTGGGCTGGTCATTTCTTCGCCCGGTGGCCATCCCAAAGATATTAACGTTTACCAGTCACAAAAGGGGTTAGCACATGCCACCCTGATTACCAGACCCGGCGGGACTGTCATCCTAACCGCTGCTTGTCCCGAAGGGACGGGCAGTCCACATTACGAAGAATGGATGCGGGGCAAAACATCTTACGAAGAAGTTTTCCAGCGATTTTCAGCGGAGGGCTTTCGTATTGGACCTCACAAGGCCTACCAAATCGCTCGCGACGCGTCAAAAGTACGTTTAATGTTCTGTTCCGAAATGGACGTGGACTTGTCCAAAGCCCTGCTACTTAACCCGGTTGCTGATCTACAGGCAGCTTTGGACAAAGCGCTAGCGGACCTGCAACCCGGCGAGCGTATCGGCATCCTGCCGCATGCATCATCTACAATTCCATACCTTTTAGGATAAAAATAAAATCAATGAATGAAGAAATGCAAATTAAACTTTCGCGTGTGTATGAACTGCTTGACAAGTATCAAGTGGAAGGCTTGCTCTTGCGACGCATCAGCAGCTTTGCATGGGCGACCTGTGGGGCATCTTCCTATATCAACACCGCAGCAACTGAAGGCGCTGCTTCACTACTGATTACGCGAGAGAAACACTACTTGTTGACCAATAATATAGAAGCGCAGCGCTTGGAACAAGAGTCCGAGCTAACTGACCAAGGTTGGGAATGGTTGGTTTCACCGTGGACAGAGCCCCAAAAAGAGTCAAACAAATTAGTGGCTGGCATGCATCTCGCTGCAGACGTTACATTCTCAGGAGCAGTAGATATCAGCGGTGAGATAGCAAGGTTGCGGTCTAGTCTAACAAAGGTCGAAGGCGAGCGTTTCCAACAGTTGGGCAGCATTTGCGCTGATGCGATAATGGCATCTCTGCAGCATGTCCATCCAGGGATGAGCGAGTACGAGATTGCGGCGGTACTCGGCAAAGAAACTCAGTCACGTGGCGCTCAACCGATCGTCAACTTGATCGCTACGGATGAACGGGTCTACAAATATCGTCATCCGCTTCCCACCGATAAAAAGCTGGAAAAATATGCCATGCTTGTGTTGTGTGGACGGAAGTGGGGACTGGTTTGTTCAATTACACGCCTGATTCATTTTGGAATTGTGCCAAGCGATTTACAAGACCGTATCTTGGCAACAGCACAAGTCAACGCGACTCTAATTACTTCTACGCAACCTGGGCAAACTCTGGGAGAAATTTTCGCCCAAGAGCAACAGCTCTATAGGAACCTGGGTTATCCTGATGAGTGGCAGAAGCACCACCAAGGCGGATTGACCGGTTATGAGCCTCGCGAGGCTTTGGCGCTACCTAGTTCGCAGGAAATTGTTGTAGAGGGGCAGGCTTTTGCGTGGAACCCGTCGATCAGTGGGGCTAAGGTGGAAGATACCATTCTGGTAGGAGATGAGAAAAATGAGATCATCACCATTACACCCAATTTGCCAGCAACAATAATTAACGGAATTCCTTGTGCATTGGCATTGGAAATGATATAGGTAATTTACGAGGATCAATTTATGTATGGAACAACAGGAAAAATACTGCGAATAAACCTGACCACCGGTGAGCTTGCAATCGAAGAATTAGCGGAAGACTTTTATCGCCTTTATCCTGGCGGCAAGGCACTGGCAGGTTACTTCTTGCTGAATGAAATGCCGCCGCATGTCGAGCCGCTATCGCCGGAGAACTTGTTAGTAATTGCCAATGGGCTGCTAACCGGCTCCCCTGTCGCGACTGCCACGCGTTACATTGTTTCTGCGCGTTCGCCGCTGACGAACGGTTACGGCGAGTCAGAAGCGGGTGGCTTCTGGGGTCCCGAGCTCAAAATGGCTGGTATCGAAGCCATCGTGATCAAGGGCAAGGCAGAGAAACCGGTCTATCTCTGGATCCAGGATGGGCAGGCCGAAATCCGCCCGGCGGAATATCTGTGGGGGCGGCCTCCAACCGAAGTACAGACTGAAATCCGTGCTGAGTTGGGCGACGATAGAATCCGCGTCTTGCAAATCGGTATTGCAGGCGAGAACCTGGTGCGTTATGCCAGCATCACTAACGACTTGCGGCATTTCAATGGACGCAACGGCATGGGTGCAGTCATGGGTTCGAAAAATCTGCGTGCAGTGGCAGTTCGCGGGCATCAACGATACCAAAGCATAGCTTATGATGCAGGTCAATTGATGGCTATCGGCAGAAAACTTGCTGGGCAGGTCAAAGAACACCCTGCCAGCGTCAGCTTACAAGATACAGGTACGCCGGGGCTGGTTGAGCCGCTCAATGTGGGCGGTATTTTGCCCACTCGCAACTTTCGGCAGGGTGCATTCGAAGGCATGGATAGCCTCAAGTGGGAAGTTTACGAGAGTGAATTGCTCACAGCCCGCCGAAGTTGCTACGCCTGTGCGGTGCGCTGCAAACGTGAAGTCTCCGTAGATGGAAAAGTTTCCGAGTATGGCGGACCCGAATATGAAACAATTGGTTCTTTTGGGCCGAACTGCGCAATCGACGACCTGCACCTAATCGCGAAAGCCAATGAACTGTGTAACCAGTACCAACTTGACACCATCTCCACCGGCGCGACGATCGCCTTTGCGATGGAATGCTACGAGCATGGCCTAATCGGTTTGGATGACACGGACGGACTCGACTTGCGTTTCGGGAACGGGGAGGTCCTGCTCCCGTTAATCGAAAAGATCGCAACCCGAACTGGATTTGGAAATCTGCTGGCTGAAGGCAGCAAACGAGCTGCGGAACAAATTGGCGGCGATGCGTCTTTCTTTGCCATGCAGGTCAAAGGACAGGAACTAGCCATGCACGAGCCACGCGGCAAATACAATGTGGGTATGGGCTATGCAATCTCAGAGATCGGCGCAGACCACTTGGTCGTGGCACACGATCCTGCTTTGGCGAACCCCGAATCGTTATCATTCAAAAGTGCAGCGTCTTTAGGAATCACGCAGGCACAACCTTCACGCAGTTTGAGCGACGAAAAAATGCACCACTTCTACGTTTTGGAAAAATGGACCAGCTTTGAAAAAGTCACCGGGCTGTGTTTCTTTGGCCCTGCCCCGCGTTCGTTCATCCACCCCGATGACGTGTTGGCCGCAGTCAAGGCAGTCACAGACTGGGATGTGACCATGGAGGAGCTCCTGCAAATAGGGGAGCGCGCCACAAACATGGCCCGCGTCTTTAACATGCGTGAGGGCTTCTCCCGCAAAGACGACACCCTGCCAGGGCGTTTATTCCGGCCACTGGAAAACGGGGCGCTCGCAGGTCACGCAATGCCGCGCGAAGAATTTGAAGCCGCGCTAACTAAACTTTATCAACTCAAAGGCTGGGATCCCGAAAGCGGGAAACCGACTAAAGATCGGCTGGATAAGCTGTCACTGGGTTGGGCAGTTCAGATGTCCGAGTAAAAAACAATGAAACTGTACTTGGGGAACTATTTCACCTTCTTCACTCGGGATCGCAGCCACTGGATGGAAATGGAACTTCCCCACCCAACCCGCCTGACAGATATTCTTACAGAACTAGGTATTCCAGCGGCTGAAGTATATCTGGTTGTAATCAATGACCAGATTCTGGAATCGACTGATGCGTTTGTTACCAACGAAGACACCGTGCGGTTGTATCCACCGGTCAATGGAGGTTGAAATTTATCCTAAAATCATTTCTCTGGTGCGCAATCCTTCTAG
>CAYTDB010000063.1:0-12072 GCA_964436455.1 uncultured Anaerolinea sp.
TAACTGCAAAGGTGTAACTTTTTCTTGTATTTCTGTCCCTTATTTGGTTGTAGAATAACATTAAGTTTTAGAGTTTTCTGCAAATGCCTTTAGCGGTGACATCCAGTGAGATATTGGCTGTTCGGCAAAGGCATTTTTGTTCCAGAAAGGAGGTGTACGATAAATCTGCCAGTTTTGTCCACTATTATTTTTGTACAGAGGAGATACATTATGAAAGGCAAAAAGATTCTCACAGCAACGCTTTTCGTGGCAATCGGGCTTGTCCTGATAATCTCGGTGGTGTCGGCACAGACGACCGGTTTGACCAACCAGGAGGAACTGGGCAAGGCAATCTTCTTCGACAAAAACCTATCCCTCAACGGTAACCAATCCTGTGCAAGTTGTCATGCACCAGAGGCGGGATGGGTTGGACCAGATTCAGATGTCAATGCGGGTATAGCTATTTACGAAGGATCAGTCTCAGAATCCTTTGGAAACCGCAAACCACCAAGTGCAGCCTACGCGACCTTAAGCCCAATCTTCCACATGGATAAAAAGGGGCTGTTCACAGGTGGCAATTTTTGGGATGGGCGCGCTACAGGTGAGAAACTGGGCAATCCTGCAGCAGATCAGGCCCAGGGTCCATTTTTGAATCCATTGGAGCAGGCACTTCCCGCCGCAGGAGATGTGGTCACCAAGGTTTGTGCCGCGGCTTACAGCAGCCTTTTCAAAGAGGTTTGGGGAGATGATATTTGTGATCCTGCGAATGCCTATGAGGCTTACGACGCCATAGGTCTTTCCATTGCAGCATACGAAGCATCATCTGAAGTAAACGCATTTACATCGAAATACGATTACACATTCACGGGCAATGCCAAATTTTCAAAGTTGGAACAGAAGGGGTATGCATTGTTCCAGGGAAAAGGCAAATGCAAGTTATGTCACTTGAGCGGCAAAGATGCTCTCTTCACTGACTTCACTTTTGACAACCTTGGTATTCCAAAGAATCCTGAAAATCCCTTCTATTATGCTGATCCAGCATTTAATCCGGATGGTTATGATTGGATTGACCATGGTTTGGGCGGCTTTCTTGCAACACGACCCGAATATGCCGAATATGCGGAAGACAATATGGGAATGCACAAAGTTCCCACCCTCCGCAACGTTGGGCTGGGATTGGAAACGGGCTTGGTGAAAGCCTATGGTCATAACGGCTACTTCAAGTCACTGGAAGAGATCGTACATTTCTATAATACGAGAGATGTGCTTGCCCATTGCGAAGAGATTTCCGACCCGATGCCAGGGGAAAACTGCTGGCCCGAGCCGGAAGTGTCTGCAAACGTCAATACCGCAGAACTTGGTGATCTCGGCTTAACACCCGATGAAGAGGCTGCGATCGTTGCCTTCCTGAAGACCCTCAGCGATGGGTATGTTCCGTAAAACACAAAACCGAAAGATGGAATTTCAACCCCGCCTCACGGCGGGGTCTTTTTTACCTATTGAATAAATTGGAAATCGGATATATCATATCCGAATATCTAAATAAAGGATTAGCCATATGAATCATATCCAAACCAACACATCCGACGAGGCACTGGTCACCGCCATCCGTGCCAACATGTGCGATTTCTTCCATCATCTGAGCAGAAGCATCCCTGAAGAGCATTTTGAAAACGAGAAATTCACGCGCTGGTACTCATCTCTCGCGCATCCATGGTTTAACGGCATGCTGAGCACAAAACCTTTCAAAGAAGCTGACGAAGCCTTTATTGAGGAGACCATAGGATATTTTCGTGGCAAAGGCGTTAACACATTTACGTGGTGGATGGACCCGCCGCTTCGCCCCTCCGACTGGGAACCTGCCCTCACGAAACACGGCTTTGGCTTCTCTGACGGCACGCCCGGCATGGCAGTGGAACTTCAAGCGTTGAAAGAACCACTTGAAACGGTGAACGGGCTCGAGGTCCGGGTTGTAGCGGATGAAGAGTCCCTGCGCGTGTGGACGAATATCTTTGTCCACGGATATGGTCTTCCATCCAACTGGGAAAATACCGTCTATGATCTATGGCTGAAACTGGGGCTGGGTTTCCCCATCCGCAACTATCTCGGCTATTGGAACGGTAACCCTGTTTCTACATCCACAGTCTTCTTCGGCGGAGGCGTTGCAGGCATCTACTGCGTGGCAACCCTGCCTGAAGCACGCGGCAAGGGGATAGGTGCAGCAGTCACGCTTGATCCGCTTTTGAAAGCGCGTAAAATGGGATATGCCATCGGCGTGCTGCAATCCTCAGAGATGGGATTCAATGTTTATAAGCGACTTGGATTCAGACACCTGTGTCAGATCGAGAACTTTTACAAAACCATTGCGTGATACCGGACTGCTCCGCTTCCCTCCCCGCCTGTGCCTGCTTCACACCCCAAGCCTTTTCCCCGCTGATACTTCCTCATTCCTCCTCAATGTCAAGCTTGAACATGTTTCCCAAAATGCCGATCGGCAGGGCAACACCGAGCACAGTGAGTGAAACCTGAATCAAAGACCAGGCTTCGTCGTACTTGAAGATCGGTGTCAGATCCAAATTCGAACCCGCATAATTGACATAGAGCCACCATGTTCCCACTATTGCCGCGAACACAGATACACTCGAAAGTATCGCTTTTAAGATATAAGAACGGGTGAACCCACCAATCACGAAGGCGAGGGCGATCAGCATACTCCCGGCAGGTATCAGGAAGCCCCTGGGAGGTGTTTTGACCCAAAGGATATGGAACACAAACACAGCGAGGGTGATCAATATTCCTCCCGCCAGCGTTCCCAGAAAGACGCGCGGCAATGCCCTTGAAGTCCGGAAACGTTCCACAAACACCCTGCTCATAAACAAACCAAGTCCAAAGATCAACCCAATGATCAACCCGCGTTCCACAGAAAGAGTAATGCGTTCCGTATTGAACAGCCCGGTAAGGTTGATTGTCATGTAGTTTTGAATGCCCACGCCTAAAGCCGACCCAAGGAAAGCCAGCACGTAGGCGCTGACCAGCCGCACTGGCTGCTGGATCAATCGTTGTACAGCCCATTCGAGCTTAAGCTTGAAGCGAAGACCTCCTCGCAAATAAGCAGGCAGGTTCCCCGCTGTTTGTTGTATGAGCAATAAAGCCGTGATCTTTCTTTCCTCATCATGGTGATCGGTGATCACCCGCACTGCAGAAGCCGAACGAAGATGCCCGATCAATTCCGCAGCCGCATCGCCAGCTTCTGAATCTTCGAGAGCCAGGTCTCCAAGGTGTTGCAGATGGTTTGCCCCCATCGATACGGCCTTTTCGTCCCACCGGTCACCGGGGCGCGTCAATTCACGCAAACCTTGAAAAACCCGCTGGCGAAATTTCTCGTCTGCTGACTTTGTCCCGATCTCCAACAACGAGTTTGTGATTACTTCCGGCACACCATCTGAAAAGGTGCGGATCTCCATATCGCCGGTCAGATGCTCGATTACCCGTGCCGCAATGGTTTCATTATCTTTCCTGAGCAACTGGGATGCAACCGACAGTCTCTCCTTTGGGTCACCGACCGCGTGCCACCATTGATCGTCCTTGTATCCGTACGTCAATGCCTGTGAGAGCAGGAAAGTCCCGAACATATCCATGCTGAGGTTCGCGCGTTCCAGGTCAACCAGGGCAAAACGGGTCAAGCCGAGGTTGAATGTGCCTTCGGTGGCTTTCCATTGACCCAGTCCCTGCCAGAGCAGTTCATCCACATCCTTTTTCTGTGCTGCGATCGGGTCGCGCTCTTGTGCCTGAGCTTCCCGTTTATGGGTAATGCCGAAGACGTAATGAACCCCTTTCATCACATCCATGGCTGTCCGGGGGCGCAGGTCTGGGTCTGAGGCAGTTACACGCCGTAGCACATCCCACAATCGCGGGGGCAGGTCTGGGTTAATCTCACGCGGGTCCGGAATCTCCTGGTTGGAGTGGAGCTGCTCCATCCCCAATTGTTTTTTTCCGTTCCACGGTAACTGCCCGACAAACATTTCATACAAAAGGATTCCGAAACTGTAGATATCCGATTTCGGTGTGATTTCCTTCAGTCGGTTTTGTTCGGGTGGCGCATAAGGCGGAGTCCCATGCCCGGTATGGAAGGCCAGAGTGGAGGTCGAAATGACGCGAGCCAATCCAAAATCGGCAAGATAGGTCTGGCCGTCGAGGTCCAGCAATATGTTCGAGGCTTTCAGGTCGCGATGGATCACCCCTTGCGAATGAAGATAATCCAACGCTGAGGCAATTTCCATCCCATAACGGATCACATCCTGCGCAGTGATGGATGCCGACCGGATCTTTTGTGTTATTGTCCCGCCGGGTACGTAAGGGCTGACAGTGAATCGCATCGATCCCTCAAATCCAAACTCCTGGATCGGAAGGATGTGGATATGATCGAGCGTAACCAACTTATGGAATTGGTATTCATCCCTGATGTCTTCCGCCTGGGCTTCATCGGTCTCGGGGATCTCGTTGAACTTGATGGCGCAAATGCGGTTTTGTTTGGCATCCAGCGCTGACCAGACCACTCCCTGCCCGCCAACACCGATCTGTTCGAGCAATGTGTATTGGCGGAAGGAAGATCCGGGTGTGAGTGCGCTGAATAGCAGACGGGATGGCAAAGTCATGGGGAGGCGCTATGGAAATGTTCCAACCACTTGACAGCCGATATCAAAGACAATGTACACTTTGTAACCTGTTCCCTGCAAGTTATCCTGGAATTGGACCACAAAGCTCTGTGGAGTTGCATCCGAGATGATAAGACTGGATTTATTAATCCAATCACCTTCAGTGGGAATATCGCTTGGAGTATTACTATCTGATGGGTTCCATATTGGAGTACCGTTCAGTGACAGGCTGGCAAGTTTTTGAGAGTTTGGCGATTTTACCCAATACGCAAAGAACCTGGTAATGGTGATCGGTGTGCCATTATTGTTCGTAATGGTTGTGGAAAGTGCATTGGATGGCGAGTTCGCCAAGGAAGCAAGTGATACGTTCAAGCATGGCTGCTCAGTAGGACCGGATGGTGTTGCAGTGGGTGTGATTGGAGTGTTGGTAAACGTCAGGGTTGGCGTGATGGGGGTATTTGTCCGTGTTGGTGTGACAGGCGTCTTTGTCAGGGTAGGCTTGGGCGTTTTTGTTGGACCTGGCGTTCTGGTCTTAGTGGGAGTGGAAGTGGGTTCTGGCGAGAGCGTTGAGGAGGGAAGCACAAGCAGAGTGTTCGTAGCCGGGATGGTGGATGATGGCGTAAAGGTCAAAGATGGTGTGAGTGTCAATGTTGGGGTGGATGTGATCTGCCCTTCGATCTGTCCCTGCGCCTCAGATTCAGAGATCGGAACGATCTCGGTATCTGTGCAATATTTTCCTGTCATGGTACAGGCAATTTTCAGTTCATCCTCGGCGAGCGGCTCAGGTTCGGAAGGCGGGCTGATCGCCTCATTTCCATTCTCGCCTCCCAATTTGACCTTTGACTTGTTTCCTGCTCCAACATATTGTTCCTCCCCATTGGCAACGATCCTGGCTGCCCCTTTGTAAACACTTACCTCCATCTCTCCGTTTTTGACAGCTTTTATGCTGGCAGTTCCCATCAAGGTCATTTCCGTTTCGTTGATCGTAAAGCGGATACCGTCCCCATCCGGTGATGTGATCATAAGCCCGTCAAATGGGACTTTCTCGCAGGTGATCTGTCCAAGTTCACTTGTGAAATAGAATGACTCCAAACTCTCGCTATTATTGCTGTTGTTGTCCAAAGTGGCATTGCCAAAAACCACCATCGTTACGGTCTCTCCAGGAAGGGAGCGCGGCAGGTTCGCAATGAGTTTGAAAACTGCGATACCCCATTCGTTGCCATCCAGATTAAGGGGGGAAGCTGTCAGGCGACGCAAATCCTTGATCGAGACCTTGTCGCCGCGTTCCGAGAACCGTTTGGTGGAGACAGGCACCAGGTCCGCTTTGATCGTGGTGTTTCCATAACAGGCACTATTGGGGTCGGTACTATCGCAATAGTCTCCCGAAGCCCGGATTGCCCGGTCAATCAATACCTGGCAACTGGCATTCCGATCTGCGAGGGCGGTTGCAGTCCGATCAGGCAGGGCAAAGGGGATATACCCACCGCGTAGCAGTGCAAACCCCGCAACGCCCACGCAAATAACTGACACCAGTGTTCCGATAAAGAATAAAAGCGCGATCGTTTCCTGCCGCTTTTTGCGTGACGGGGTCCGTTTGGATGATCTAGAGGAAGAAGAGCGAAGAGAAGACAGCCGCCTTTTGGCAGACGCATGATGCGGGTCGATTGCAAGGATGCGATTTAGGCAGTGCAATTCCTCTTTCTCGTTGTTAGTGGCACGCAGGAGGAGTTCCCAAGTGGCAAGGTTGTTACGGTCCATTTCGAGCGCTTCGCGTAACACTTTGCGGGCTTCCTTCTTTTGACCGGAGTCAAGTAAGTCAGCCGCTTCTTGGAGTTTTGCATCCAGGGAAATGCCAAATTCATTCATGGGCGGGTTGGTTTATCATTCTGTATTTTCTTTTTGAGGAAGGAATTATACAAAACAAGAAGACGCATGCGACCAAAACGTAACTGCGAGCCGCTTGCCAGAGGATAAGGCTTATTTGGGGAAAGTCGCTGTTCGTTAAGCCACGAACCGTTCGTGCTGGCAAGATCGATCAGTTCGTATCCCGACTCCCCCCTGCGGATCATCGCATGCCGCCTAGACACTCCCGTTTCATATCCACCCAGTTCCGAAAGATCGAGAAGATTGCCTTCATTACCATCTGACTTGCGACCGAACACCAATTCCTTTTCAAAACGCAAGTAGACCGGTTTAGATGTACCTGCCACATAGACTGCAATGCCATCTTCGGGTATCAACGTCTTGTCGACGGGCGGATTTTTGATCTCAGCCAGGAAGGCACCGGATAGCTCAGTGTTTTTGGTTGTTGCTGGCATGCCGGAATAGTGCTGATCAAATAATGAACCACAATGGATGCAAAATATCGCATCCCTATCATTTTTATTCTTGCACACCGGACAAAATTTTTCTCTAGCTTCCAAGTTTGTCTCCTGCAAATGGTACCCGGAATTACAAATAATAAGGAAATATTACCATCTAATGCTCTGAATCTTCAACCTGAATTCAGGATAATTACATTGTAAATGTACAAAGCATCACCATGCAATAGTATGGAGGTTCGACAACCCATGGTCCGACACATGAAATACAAGAGGAAACCAGGATGTTTTTATACCGAGATCTCAAGCCATTCTTGACATTCCAACCAGCCATTGGTAAACTTCAGCATGAAATTCACCCTAAAGAAAGGAGACGCGCGTTTTATGTTCAATTCAGCATTGGTACTTGTTTTACATATCCATCCGGGCGCGTCTCTGCACAGCAGTTAAGCCAGTTTTTTCGACTCAACATCACTGCCACGGGCGCACCCGACCCCGTGGCATTTTTATTTAATCCATGACAGCCGCGTCTATCCTCTTGCAGACGTCTGTTTATTCGACAAACTCCAACCAGCCACGGATTCTTCTGTGGCTGGTTTTATTTTACAAAGAAAGGAAGAGTTTTATGTTAGCACAATTTGCACAAGTTCTTTCCACAAATGACAAAATCACCGCCCACGCAAGCGGCGTCGGGCGATCATCGGACAAGTCTTTTTATACAACAATTACAGGAAACCCTGACAATGCATACAAAAAATCAAGACGACACAGGCGTCGTCTTTCGCAAAATGCTTGGACATTACACCGTCCACGCCGACGGGCGAGAACTCGATTGCGTGCTCTCGTCACTCATACATAAACAACTGATCTTTCCTACTGCTGACCCCACGTCCCTGCGTCGTAGAGTGGTGGATGTGCGCGAGATCGAGCATGTGGATCCCATCGCCATCGGCGACCGTGTCCGGTTTACGGATGCGGGAGGAGACCGCGGCATGATCACCGAGATCCTGCCGCGCATCTCAAAGCTTTCACGCCCCGCCACCGTTCCCGGTCAACACGTGTTCGAGCAGGTTATCGTCTCGAACGCGGACCTAGTCATCCCCGTCTTCGCCGCAGCCAGCCCAACTCCCAAATGGGGTTTGCTTGACCGTTACCTTGTCACCGCGGAAGCAGCGGATTTACCCGTGCTGATCGTCATCACAAAACTCGACCTTCTGAACGGGAGCCACAAGCTTAATGAAGAACTCGATGTTTATCGCCATATCGGATACCCGATACACATGGTCAGCTCACATACAGGAGAAGGCATCAAGGAACTCAAAGAGATTCTGAGCGGCAGGGCCTCCGTGCTGATCGGAAAATCGGGCGTAGGCAAAACTTCCCTGCTGAATACAATCCAACCGGGACTCGGTTTACGAGTTAAGGAAGTGGGCAAGGGCGAACTCGGCAAGGGACGCCACACCACCACGCATCTCGAAATGTTCGATCTGGATTTCGGCGGCTCGCTTGTAGACACACCCGGCATGCGTGAATTCGGTCTGTGGGACATAGCACCTGATGAACTCGCTTATCTCTTCCCTGAGATGGAGGAGTATGTCGGCAAGTGCAAATTCGGCTTGAGCTGCCAACACGATAGCGAACCGGGCTGCGCCATCCGGAAGGCAGTGATGGATGACAATATCAGCCCGCATCGGTATAAGAGTTACATGAACCTGCGGAGGGAGCTATGAGATATCAAACTTTCTCCTTTGGGGATTTTCGGTGCGGACATTGCAACAACTTCGTTTCTGCCACACAGATGCTCTCGGGTGTGAACAACCGCAACCATTGTCCGTACTGCTTGTGGTCGCGTCATTTGGATCTTTACAACGCAGGAGACAGACTGTCCGCGTGCAAGGGGCAGATGAAGCCCATCGGGTTGACCATGAAAAAGAGCAGGAACAAGTACCGGATTAAGTCCCGAGGCGAGTTGATGTTGATCCATCAATGCATCGAATGTGGATGTCTATCCATTAATCGCATCGCAGCAGACGATGATCCTGATTCCATCATGGACACCTTTTACCGCTCCCAGACAATGGTTCACCAAATCCGCGTCAAATGCGAAAAGCAGGGCATCATCATTCTGACGGAAGCGGAGATCATTTCCGAACAGATTTTTGGTCAAAGCGGGATAGTTCCTGCCCTCAGTTGGTCATAACCAGAATAGGACTAAAAGTCCCGTCGTAAGGCGGGGCTTTTGGTTCTATAATTGACGGGGACAGAAATAACAATAGGATGGCATAATGATCGACATCACATCGCCCAACTCATTCTTCCGGCTGGACCTGTTAACGGGGTGCGCCAATCTGGTAAGTTTTTCTAAAGAACTGGATGACAACTTCGATAACAAATTGCTCGATCCCGTCTCGCTGATCGTAGTGGATTTGTATCAATTGAGGGATATCAATCATACAAAAGGATTCGACTATGGTGATAGTCTTCTGCGTTGGATGGGAATCGCGATAAAAGATGAAACTGAATCGACTGTTTATCGTATCTCCGGTGACAACTTTGTGGCAGTATTGATTGGTGGGAAGCACTCGACACATCAAACCATCGCAAAAAGATTGTTCGACCGTCTGAACAGTGAGGCAATGCAACTTGAACTGGTCCTGCCTGTGGCGCGCATGGCGGTTATCCAATTCCCGGAAAATGACCCTCTCAATCCTGCGGTGGTGTGGAGGAATCTGAACGAAAAACTTGAATTGACAAGTGCGGGTAATCCTTTTCAGGTATTCCAGGCGGATATATCCGAAGAAGATCAAGTCACTCTTCACGCCATTGAGCTCATGGCAAAACGGATCGAAACACTGGGTGGCACACTTCAATACACATTCAAGATGGCATATACCGATCCGGTCAGCAATGCGCCCAATATGCTTGCCATCCAACGCAGGCTCGAACTTTCATTGGGTGAGGCGATGCTCGACCATAAACATCTCAGCCTGTGTCTGATCGACGGGGACAGCCTCAAGCGATATAACACAAAGGGATATGCTGCGGGGGATGATGTGATCCGCAAGATCACACAAACACTGGCATCCGCCCTGCGTCCCACCGATTTTCTGGGCCGCTGGCGCATGGGAGATGAATTCATTGTCATCCTTCCCTCCACGAACGCTGACCAGGCAGGCATGGTTGCGGAGCGACTGCGCGAGTCGGTTGAACACGCCTCGCAGGGATGGCTTTTCCCCACCTCGATTTCCATCGGGGTCTCCTACTATCCCAAACACGGACATACCACCGGTCAACTCATCGAAGAGGCGGAGAAGGCGTTAGCCATCGCAAAGTCAACGGGCAAGAACAAGGTAATTGTCGCTCCTTAGCTTGAACGATAATTTTTTATAGCACTTGATAGCACTTGTAGAGTCTCTGAGAGTCCCGGCTGGGTATTCTGGGGGAAATCCCAATCGGAGGTGCTGTAGTGAAAACAATTTCCGTCTTTCTGGCATTGATAAATCTGATCTTTGCTGGTTTTCTTATTGCTCTCGATCTTTCCTACAATGGAATACATGCGGGGAAGTTGTGGTGGTCGCTGATGAAACTTTCCACTGCCTCGTTGATCATCATGATCGGGGTGTCTGCCTGGTTGGGCGCAATGGGGGCAATCCCACAGAGACCGATCCTGTTCGGAAGTGTGTTCCTGGTCGCCCTGGGTCCTGCAACCATCGTGTGGGCGCTCCACGTGATGTTGACTACTGGAGATGTGGAATATCATAGGGCAGTTTACGGAGCGAGCTTGATGGCACAAGGAGTGACATCCCTGCTCGGGTTTGCGGAAGATAACAGGAACACAGACGCTTTACACACACCTTGAATATTCGGCTTGATGGATGCGGTAAAAACTGTATGATGTTTTTCATCAATCAAAAGCAATAAGTTTAAAGGCTGCATTCAACTACGGCGGGTAATCCGTCCGCTTTTTAGGCTGGTGTAACCTTAAGGTGACAAATGTCAGGTGACATGGGGGCAGGAAATCAATATAGTAAAAATGGAACAAACTATTGAACGGTCGATATCAGATGGATATGCGACAGTTCCGAATGGAGATCTACCATGTCACAAAACACACAATTCGACACAAACACCCCGCGGAATATCAATAAGACCAACATCATACAAGGGTGTCTGGACTGGGTCATCAAATACGCACTGACAATCCTGGTTGTAATCGTCGTCGGGGGGTTAGTCTTTTCACTGGCGCGGGCGGCGGTATATAAGATCCGCCCCTACGAAAGAGGCTTGCACCTCAGAGGCGGAAAGTTCATTAATGTAGATGACCCCGGCTGGCATGTCCAGATCCCATTTGTGGATACGGTCATTATCATAAATGTCATTGAGCGTTCAGGAAAGATCGAGAGTCTTGCCGCCATGACCGCGGACGATGTCACAATGGACGTGTCGCTTCTTTATACCTATAAAGTCACTGATCCGGTACGTTATCAACTCGAAGTGTGGGACCCGGAAGCGATCGTGGCGGGTTTTGTCCAGGGGACGCTCAGAGATGTAGTCAACACCCGCCACATGGATGAGGTGATGCACAGCCGCGCAGCGATCAATACCGAAGTGATGTCGATCCTGCAGAAAAAACAGAGCCAGTACGGGGTTGAATTCATCCTTGTGCAGATTCAGAATGCCGCGCCGCCAGTCGAAGTGGTGGACGCGATCAAGAATCGCATGGTGGCAGTGCAGCTTCAGGAACAGGCAGCAGCCGAAGCTGAACAGCAGCGCACTCTGGCAGACAGTCAATTCTATACCGCCCAGAAGGCTGCGGATGGAGAAGCCTACCAAACCACGAAGCTCGCCGAGGCACAGGCAGAAGCGCTGCGGATTATTCTTCAGGAATTGGAAGATAAAGGGATTCTGGGAGAACAATATATTCAGGTGTTACTCGCCCAGGAACTTCGCGAGAACAGCAAGTGGATCATCAGTGACGGGACAACAATGCCCATCATAGACCTGCAGCAGGATGCAACTCCGTAACCATAGTAACGGCACCTTAAACCTGAACGGACGGGTTATCCCCGTCCGTTTGTTTTACGTATACAGTCTCATTCGACCCGTCTACTCCAGCC
>CAYTDB010000063.1:12172-25819 GCA_964436455.1 uncultured Anaerolinea sp.
ATCCCCGTCCGTTTGTTTTACGTATACAGTCTCATTCGACCCGTCTACTCCAGCCTTTCAATTCCATACTTCAGGGATATTCTCCTGTGTTCCGCATCATTAAGTGACCCAGCCGCCTGCGCCGCGGATAGTTCATCGAAGAAGTTCTCCATCCTGCCAGGGACTGCGATCGCCAGATACTGTGACCGTATCTTTAAGGGATTATAGAGCGCATGTGGAATCCGCTTCGGCAAATGAGCCACCCCGCCAGCGACTGCCTGTAATTTTTGATCGCCTACTCTGATATCGATCGCGCCCTCCAACACGTGGACAACTTCATCCTCATGCTGGTGCACATGGAGTCTGTTCCCGCTTTCGGGGTCGAACTCGAATTCAAAGAGATAATACGCGCCGCCAGTGTGTTGATGGGTCAATTTGTGCGTCACCCCCAGAAATTCCAATACTTTGCCTGTATCTGACGGAACAACAATGGGTTGATGATGATAAGGGGTCATCAATCTCTCCTTTATCCAATAAAACTTAATCAAAAGGTGGTTATCACACCTCCATCTCCTCCTCTTCCCTCGACACTTCTCCTCTTTCCATCTTTTTCCTCAAATTCTCCGGCCACGCGGACACATCCTCTGACGGCAAAAACGTCAGGCCCGCGCCTTGTTGTGTCAGCAGATCGCTCGTGTGGCAGTTGAGCACTGCCTTCGCCGCGTTGATTCCTGATTGGGTCACACCTGCCACACCGTGACTCATCGTGCTCGCGCCGCACAGGTACAAGCCCTCGAATTCGGTACGCGTTGAGAATCCCAGCGGTCCCACCTGCGACGGGCTTTTCGCGATGCCGTATAAATTTCCGCGCGTGGCGTTGAGATAATGCTGGTTCGTCAGTGGCGTGCCGAGGCTGTAATACACGATGTGCTTGCTCAACCCAGGGATGCGCTTCTCCAGTCCGCGCACCATGCGCCACGCCAGGTCTTCTTTCATCGCATCGTAGTCCGTGGGACGCGCGCCATATTTTGTATTCGCCCACTTCTCGAACGCGTCATACCCTACGAACGCAAACGACTCGCAGGTGTGATGTCCGCTGTGCATCTTCGACGGGTCTTTCAACGTCGTCACGGTCAGGAACTGCATCGGCGGAGTCTCTTCATGCAGTAACGCGTCGGTCAAGCCGTCTGAATACAGTTTTTCCAAATCGGCGTGGTCGTAATACCAGAAGTTGCCCGAGTCGAGACCTGCATCGCGTCGAAGATCCATGTCTGTGGCGAAGAACAGGCTGAGGCAGGAAGTGGAATATTTAACCGAATCAACTTTCCGCTTGAGACGAGCCGAAAGTTTGTCCCTTCCGATCATCTGACCGAACGTCACCTCAGGGTCTGCATTGGATATGACAACGCCCGCACGGATCTCTTCTCCCGAATCCAATTCAACGCCCAAAACTTTTTTGCCCTCGAAGAGAATCCGCTTCACTCTGGACTTCAAC
Organism: uncultured Anaerolinea sp.; assembly: GCA_964436455.1. Classification (GTDB taxonomy): domain Bacteria; phylum Chloroflexota; class Anaerolineae; order Anaerolineales; family Villigracilaceae; genus Defluviilinea. Next base: position 13,647 of record CAYTDB010000063.1, read on the forward strand.
CAAATCTCACCCCCAAACCTTTTCAAACCCCGAACGAACGCGCGCGGCAACGTGAACGCACCTCCGAGCGGATAGTAGGCGCCCTCGAGGTAATGATGTGTGATGCCCGCGTGCATGAACGCACTCACCTGTGAAGGCGGTAGTCCGTTGTCGCCCTCCTGACCCGCCAGCACCCCTCGCAAAACGGGATCGCTGATGTGCGCGTTGATGAGGTCGGCGCCTGTGGCACGCATCCACTTGAGGATGTTGCCCGCCCCCCTCGCTGCCTTCAATGGTTCACTCAACTTACCGATGTTTCTCAACCCCTCCGTCATACCGATCAAATCAGCGAAATACGAATCGATGCCCTTCGCCTCATGCGGAAAATGACTCTTTAACCGTTCGATTAAATTCTCCTTCCCCTTGGGAAAATCAACGCGTTTATCGCCGATGAAGATGTGGTCATAACCATCGGGGTTGAGTTCGCAAAACGTGAGATCACCTGAAACGCCAAGCCCGTCATAAATGCGGCGCAGGCCTCCGCCCTCTCTGAGACTCCCGATGTAATGCACGCCCGGACTAAAGCGATATCCATTCAACGTGAACGAATGAGTCCACCCGCCTGGGCGGTCGTGCTGTTCGAGAACCAAAACTTTTTTGCCCGCTTGTGCGAGTGCCACTGCGGCGGTCAATCCGCCCGCGCCCGAGCCGATAACGATGACATCAAAATCCACACCCATGGGAGACTCCTTTGTAGAAAAGCGAGATGGTTGATATTACACCCCAGAATCGGCAGGGAGTAACACAATGCTATTCATTGGGTTATAACACTTAAGTCCAATTGGAGAAACGAGAGGAGAGGTGCTCATGTCGACAAATCGAATTGCGATTGTGACCGATAGTTCGGCATATATCCCCGATGAAGCGATGAGGGGATTGAATATTCATGTCATTCCGTTGTGGCTGATCTGGGATGGGGAAACTTTTCAGGATGGGATAGATATTCAACCGGCAGAATTTTACCGACGTCTGAAAGCATCAAAGACCTTGCCCACCTCATCGCAACCGTCCGCCCAGGAATTTAAAGATTTTTACCAAAAGGTTGCAAAGGAGGCTGATACCATTGTGAGTGTGCTGGTATCCTCCAAGATCAGCGGGACAATCGCCAGCGCCCAAGCCGCTGTTACAGAACTCCCTTACCTGAACATACACATCGTGGATACACTCTCTTGTGCCATGGGGTTGGGTTTGATCGTCCTATCCGCTGCCCGCGCTGCCGCAAAAGGAAAATCGGTTGAGGAAGTTGTGTCCGCGGCAGAGCAAGTACGAGACAAGGTTCACATGCTATTCATGGTGGACACACTCGATTATCTGTTCAAAGGCGGGCGCATCACGGGAGGCAAGCACTTGCTCGGAACGGCATTCAACATCAAACCGATCCTGCATTTTCACGAGGGGCAGATCAAGCCTCTGACCCAAACCCGAACAAAACACAAGGCAATTGCCCAGTCATTGGATATTGTCCAGGAGCGGCTCTCAGGAAAGAAAATGATCGAGGCTGCGGTAATGGATGTCAACGCGCCCGAGGAAGGCAATGCATTTGCGGATATGGTCAAGGAAAAATTTGGACCCGCTACGTTGCATCGTTCAACGGTCAGCCCGGTGGTTGGCACGCACGTCGGTCCAGGAACGATCGGAATCGCTTTTTATGGAGAGTAGTCTGTAAAGCCCTGCGTTAGTACACTGCAAAAGAATCTTTCTAGTTCACTATCTCCAATCGTTCAACCAACGGGTCTGACCGATCCACTCCTCGGCATCAGTTTCCCGTAACACACGATCCAAGGCATTTATCAGTTCATTCAGGTTCAGGCTTTTTTGATACGCAAGGATGATACCCGCATGATATGGATATCGTTCCCCAAGTGCAATAAAATCATGGATGTTATATGTAAAAATGGCGCGACCTTGTGCGGTCGCACCGAGTAGTTTTTGCTCATCACTGGCATCAAGAGGCATCCATTCAGCCGGGGTACGGGTCACATCGTGACCGCGTTCGAGCAAAGCTTTGTGCAGGACCTTGCTTGATGTATCTGCATCAAGGTGCAAATGCAGTTTCTTACTCATCCTTCGGCTCCAACGCGGCTTCGGCTTGGATGTGGGCATTGATCTCGACGCGATGGGCTTCGTAAAAACTTAGTGCTTCCTTCACCTGGGATTGTGGCAGATCGTAATCTTCGGCAATTTCGGCAGGGCTATTGTTTTGGCTTGCTATGGCTATGGTTTGCACTCGAATCCCGGTCCCGCGCAGAACGGGTGAAAGATTTCCCGATGCGCCACGACGATAGGTGATATTTGGATAGTCCGGATCATCCAAACCTTGCAGAAGTCCACCCACTTTTTCGGCAACCGACCAAAGGATGAACTGATTCAACGAAACACCTTGTTTCTTTGCGAGCCGTTCTGCGTCCCTTTTTAGTTCATTGGGGAGATTGAGTGCATATCTAGTCAATCTAAACCTCATTTATGATGTCATATAAGACATCATAAATGACATCTCCTTGGCTGTCAATCTTTCCCCCACTTCTGAATTGGCTACTCTGCCGTCTTCGACAACTTGATCGTTACATCTGTGGGCAACGCCAGTTTCGCCTCGATCTCCACCGCCTTGATGATCCCCACTGGCACGGGGCACGCCGCGTGTGTGCAGAACTTATATCCTGCCTCGTGGATCCTGGGCATGGTACGCTTGAATGAAATTTCCTTGTAGGGCTCAACCTCGTTCAACTCTTCCGCCATTTTCTGAATGGCAGAGCACTCGCTCTCGATACTCAGTTTGCAAACCTTTCCGTCCATTGTTGCTTCGACCTTGGTTGTAAATCCGCAATTCCCCGCGAAAATTTCTGCCTTTGCCATTGATGTACTCCTAAAGAAACACTGTTATCGCCTGCACGGGCGGGTGAATAGAGCCGATTTTACCAGCGGTATTATTCAACTCAATCCTTAAATTCATATTTCCCAACAATGGACTGGATCTCCTTGACCTGCGCCTCCGTCAACGGGCCGAACTCCATAGCAGCAGCATTCTCCTGTACCTGTTTCACCGATTTGAATCCGGGGATGGGTACCATGCGTTCATCCAACGCCCAGATGTATGCCAGTGCACCCTGCGCCATTGTTCGCCCGTTGGATGTGAATATGTCGCGCAGTTCATCCACGAGCTTAAAGCGGTTTGCGAGCTCAGGGTCTGAAAAATCCGCGCGGGAACGGATGTCGTTATCCGGGAATCGGGAACTTGTATTGAATTTGCCTGTCAGTATCCCTTTGTTTAGCGGATCTTTATTGATGCCGCCCAAATCAAAGCCCTCACAGACTTTGCGCATTTCAACGTTGTCATAAATGGCATTCAAGCGGAATTGGATGGATGTGCAATGCGCTGCGCTCGCAAATTCACGCGCACTATCAACGATGTCCGTGCTCCAGCCGTACCAGCGAATCTTTCCCGCCGACACCTGCTCCTCCAAAATAGAGCTTAGTTTCACTGCCAGCTTGGGATCATAATCTCCTGCATGTAGTTGATAGATGTCAATGATATCGGTTTGTAAACGCCGCAGGCTGTTTTCCACATCCGCCCGTACGTTCTTGATGATCTGGTCATTATCGCCATACACAACCTTCTTTTCTTCGTTGACGATATGCCCGAACTTGGTTGCTATGACAACTCCATCGCGTTTACCTTTGAGAGCGCGACCCAATACGACTTCACTATGACCCGCTCCATAGTTGGCGGCAGTATCGAAGAAGTTGACACCAGCTTCCAGCGCCGCGTGAATCGCGTGGATCGACTCGTTATCGTCCGTATCACCCCAACCGGCAGGATACGGCTCCCTGCCCGGCTGATCCCAAGTCCAAGGTCCGCCAATTGCCCAACATCCCATTCCCAGCGCGCTGACTTCCAAATTGCTTTTGCCGAGTATACGTTTTAGCATTGAAGCATCCTTTCTCCAAATCAATCCGATTTTACCCCGGCAAACTTGGTCCATTTGCCTGAAGACTTTCATATTTTCATTGACGCCTAATTCTCCTCATGTTATCCTTGCGCCCGTAGGATACCAGTAGTTGCTTTGGAAGTACCAGGTCGGCTCGCGGTAAGTCCGTGAGCCGATTTTGTTTTACCGCCGTTGAGGCGGCTCCGATGCAATACCCAATGAGTACCCTCCAAATTTTTACTTGCCACAAGGAGGCAAAAATGTCGGAACGTATCAACGGTACAGTCAAATGGTTCAATGGAACGAAGGGTTATGGCTTCATCGAGCGTGAAGGCGGACCTGATGTCTTCGTCCATTTCTCCGCCATTCAAGGCGACGGTTTCAAGAACCTGCAGGAAGGCCAGAAGGTCGAGTTCAATGTTGAACAGGGACCCAAGGGTCTTCAGGCTGCTGATGTCGTCGTCATTGGCTGATTAACCAAAGTCTGACAAAAGTCCCCGGGATGAAAATTCCGGGGACTTTCGATTCTCTATGCAACAAATCCGCCATCAAATCCTTCGCACAGGCTGTGCTGTTTTCTCCTGGTAGAACTTGTAAAGAATATAGAGAACAACCAACAATAAGGCCGGTCCCCCTACACATCTTAATGCGCTGGTCATTACCTGGATCGTATCCGCCTTGACATGTTTCCAACGGATTATGCCGTTCGTATCAAGCTGGACAACGGTCAATTCCGCGAACCTGCCCCCGGAACATTCCCCATATAGTTGATATTCTCTCGACCCCGCATGGGTCTCCGGCACGCCAAAAAGTTCCCGCAATTCGGCTATACATTGTTCATTGGTGGGCTGAATGTCACTTGAGAAATCACCCTTCAAGCAAGAGATTTGTTCCCGGGTATCACAACAACGATAGGATTCTCCCGGGGCTGTTTCCACAAAAGCGACAGCTTCGGAGCAGGTAACTTCTTTTCCCAGTACACGATCGGTATAACCAATGATGTTCGCTGTATCCGCGACGAAGTATTGGATATGAGAGATAAGCACCGGAGCATCACCAAACTCCTCCCAATTTGCAAGACGATAATTGAGCTTGAACAGATCGGCCGCATAGATCAACAGGACCAATATTCCCACCATTGTTATCGTCAGGATGTTCTTTTTGCTCATGCGATTCTCCTCTATCAAATTTCATCCGAGAAAACAGAGAGTACGAACATGCCCACTGATTTTACACCTTTGCGGGTTGTATACCGCGCTCAGTCACAAATTGCTTTTTTTTAGAATGAGGAAAGCGTTATTTGCGACCGTGGGTATTATATAATTGCCCAATATGAAGCGCCTTCTCAACAATGGCTATGTTGTGGGTTTTGCAAAACATGGTGTTGCACCAGCTCTATTCTATTTTTTCACATTCTGCCTGTTGACCTTCCCCCTGATCCGCGATTTCTCCATTCTTTTTTTCACAGATGCAGGCGATGGCTTCATGAACATTTGGAATCTTTGGTGGGTCAACACTGCGGTATTCCAACCGTCCATTCATCCAACCATCTGGCATACCGACATGCTGCATTACCCGTTCGGGGTGACATTGCTCGGGCAAACGCTCAATCCGTTCAATGGTTTGCTCTCGGTTCCGCTGCTCAGAGTCGTGTCACTCGTGCAGGCACATAATGTGATCGTACTGCTTTCGTTTGTGATGAGCGGTGTCACAGCATACTGGCTTGCTTATTACCTGACCCGATCCTTTTGGGGAAGCCTGCTCGCGGGGTACATTTTCACCTTCTCCAGCTATCACTTCGCTCATTATTTCGGACATCTCAACCTGATATCGATGGAATGGATTCCATTGTTCATCCTGTGCTGGTACATCCTGATCACACGCCCCAACATCTGGATTGGAATCGCTTCAGCCGTGACCTTGTGGCTGGTCCTGCTCTGTGACTATTACTACTTCTTTTACTGTTTTCTGGCAGGGATTCTGATTGTGTTGTGGTACATGCTCTCGCAAAAAGACTTTCTGTTCTTTCTCCGGCGCGAATATCTGTCGTCGTTATCGGCATTTGTCCTGCTTACATTAATTTTGACAGGACCCATCATCTTCCCCCTGATGTATTTGATGCGGACCGATCCCCTTCTGGATGCACACAACCCGAAGGGTTTTGCTCTCGATCTGTTCGCGCTCTTTGTCCCCGGCGAAAGCTGGCGGTTCGGTCAATGGACCGAGGGGTATTGGTCGAAACTCCCGTTGGGAATCAGTGAAGCCAGTGTGTATCTGGGATTTGGGCTCATCATCCTGCTTGTTTATCTCTGGACCAAACGAAAGAATATCGAAGTCGCAGGTCAAAACAGTCTTAGTTTGTGGTATTTCGCGGCAGGCTTTTTCTTCCTCATGGCATTGGGACCTGTGTTGCGGGTCAACGGGAACATTGTTTACGAAGGATTGATGCCCTACACTCTGCTGGAAAAGGTTCTTCCGTTCCTGAAACTTTCCGGGGTGCCTGCCAGGATGGTGGTGATGGTTACCCTGTCCACATCGGTGTTGGGGGCAATGGCAATGACTCACATGATGAAAGCGCGTCACGGAAAAGTTTTTACTTTTTTTGTTATTACGATGATCATCTTTGAATCTCTGCCCACGTCTTTACCTGCAACATCAACTTCGATGCCCGATTATGTCACTGCTCTGTCAGACCTTCCAAACGATGGTGGTGTACTGGACGAAGCCGCGTCCACGAAACATTTTCAGTTGTATTATCAAACTGCATACCACAAGCCATTGGTATTCGGCTATGTTGCCCGCACCCCCTCCAGCGTAGCGGAAAAGGAGGTGGAACTCAAACGAGCCATCAACCGGGGAAATTATGCTGCGTTATGGGACACCTATCACATTCGATATATCGTCACCAAGGATGTAATCAAATACGATAACCCTTTCGTCTCGGTTGGATTGGTCTACCAGGATGATGAAGTAAATATATACAGACTCGAATGTAAATGTGAGAACGGGGAATAAAAAAGCGGACATTCATCACGAAGTCCGCTTACTGTTCACTGTTCACTGCTCTTACCCATACCTCGTCATGAACTTTTCCATGCGATGCAGGGCTTCTTCGATCTTGCTGTACTCGGTGGCGTAACACATACGCGCAAACCCGTCCCCGCCGGGACCGAAGGCGTTGCCCGGCACGACCGCGACATGTTCCTCACGCAATAATTTTTCAGCGAAGGTTTCATCGTCCATGCCGGAAGCTCGGATGTTGGGAAAGGTATAGAAAGCACCACGCGGCTCGAAGGTCCGGAGACCGAGGCGGTTAAGTCCGGCAACGAGGAGTCTGCGACGGCGGTCATATTCCGCAAGCATTTCCTGTACGTGAGGTTCACCGGTTTTCAAAGCCTCAAGCGCGGCATCCTGTGCGGTAGTCGGCGCGGACATAATGGTATATTGATGGATGCGCACAAGTCCTTGAATGAGATCGGCGGGACCGCAGGCATAGCCGATGCGCCAGCCGGTCATGGCGTAATCTTTTGAGAAGCCGCCGAGCAGAATGGTGCGGTTCTTCAGGCTTTCATCCAACGAGGGGAAACAGACATGTTCAAAGTCGTAGACAAGACGGTCATAGATCTCATCAGAGACAACCAGCAGGTTGTATTCCTCCGCGATCTTTGCGATCTCGAGCAGGACTTCGCGCGTGGCAACCGCGCCGGTTGGGTTGGATGGGTATCCAATGAAGATGCATTTGGTGCGCGGGGAGAGCGCCTTGCGGATATCATCGGGATCGATCATGAAGTTGTTCTCTTCACGTGCGACCACTTCGATCGGGACTCCTCCCGCCATGATGACTTCAGCCTGGTAGGAAACAAAACAAGGGGTTGGAATTATGACCTCATCGCCAGGATCAAGGATGGCAGTGAAGGTGAGATACAACGCCTCCGATACGCCGACTGTCGCAATAACTTCAGTGGTCGGGTCGTACTTGACCTTATAGAGCTTCATCAGGTTTTCGGCAATTGCCTGACGCAACTCCAGCTTGCCCCAATTGGATGTGTAATGCGTCTCGCCATTTTGCAGTGACCGGATGCCCGCCTCAAGGATCGGTTTCGGCGTGGTGAAATCCGGTTCGCCGATGCCGAGCGAGATCACATCCTTCATGGTGGCGGCGATATCGAAGAACTTGCGGATGCCCGAAGGTTTGAGTCCTGCTACACGTTTTGAAAGTCGACTTACATTTGTCACTTCCTGCATTGAGCCTCCATTGCTCTTGTCATTGCGACCTTCGGGAAGCAATCTCCAACTCGATGAGAAGATTACTTCGCTCCGCTCGCAAATTTAAATTGGCATTACATGCCATTCATCGGGGAGCTCCCGATAGGTTATCTCAAAAGCCTGTCCATCCGTTGTTTTGACGCGGAACCCTTTTTCATCAGGACCGCGCCAGCGCGCAAAGATCTCCGCGATCTCGTACTTATATCCCTGCCATGTAAGTGAGAGCGGACGTTCCGCAAAAGTGGAGTCAGAACGGCATTCAACGGTGTTCATCATTTCGCAACAACCGAACTATTATCACCGATATTCAACAATATGGCTTTTTCTTGGTTCGGCTGCCCTTCCACATAACAATTGCGCCCGATCAGTGAGTTGACCAAAGCCGTTTGCTTGATTTCCGTCCCTTCTTCGATGATGCTTTCCTGAATAACCGCCTGGTTGATTTTGCAGTTTGCGCCGATGGATGCATGAGGTCCGATGACCGCCTTGCTGATCTCCGCACTCGGGTGGACGAACGACGGCGCAATGATCTTTACCGTGCCACGGGTTTCATCCTTTGTAAAGTTTGCAGCACCGCGATCAAGCAAGATTTTGTTGGTTTCCAGCGTTGCATCGATGGTCCCTGTATCGAGCCAGGTATCGATCTGATGTGTACGGATCTTCGTCCCGTGTTCGATCATGATGGACATGGCATCTGCCAGGAAGAATTCATTCTTGAGAGTGACGTTGCGGTTCATCTGTTCTTCGATGGCTGCAACAAGTTCCCGTCCTTCTTTGAAATAATAACAACCTGCGATTACGAGATTATTTTCCATCGTCTGTGGTTTTTCGATGAAGCGCTTGACATACCCATCTTCGCCGAGTTCCGCCACCCCAAAGCGGCGCGGATCAGGTACAGGCATGACCCAGGCAACAGAATCAGCCGTCTCGTGCGCGAGAAACGAGAAGTCCGTTTCAATCAGGGTGTCAGAAAAGACCATTTGCATCGGTCCGTGTAAGTATTCACGCGCAAGCCATAAGGCATGCGATTGTCCCTTCATTTCATGTTGAACAACATAGTGAGCATTGATGTGGGGATACTTCTCTTCGATGAACGCAGGGATCTGTTTTTCGCCAAGAAAAGGACCCACGATAAAGACATACTCCAGGTTTTCCTGGTTCGGCATGGTCTTGAACATGTCAAGCAGGTGCTCAAGAGTGGTTTTCCCCGCCACACTGACAAGCGGTTTGGGCTTGCTAAATGTATGAGGTCGCATGCGCGTCCCCCAGCCTGCCATGGGGATCACAATTTTGAAGGTTTCGGTCAATTTTGGCTCCGTTTTGAAGATTTCCCTGTTATTGTACCAATGATAAGACGGTGAATGGGCGAGCTGATTACCTGCTCACCGTCTTATCTCATTTATCTGTCAGGAATGTCCCAAAACCGTATGCGGTTTGTAGGGTTCTTCCAGTCGTTTTATTTCATTTTCGGTCAGTTTGATCTCGAGCGCAGCGATGGCTTGCTCGAGGTGATCCATCTTTGTTGCGCCGATGATGGGGGCGGAAATGTGCGGCTTGCTGAAATGCCATGCCAATGCGATCTGTGACCCCGTGACTCCGCGCTCCTTCGCAATCTCAGCGACGCGTTCTGCCACCGTGAAATCTTCCTCGCGGAAATATAGATGGTTTGCGAACGGATCATTCTTCGCTCGCGCCGTTTCCCCTCCGCCACCGCGTTTGCGGTCACCGGCAAAAAAACCGCGCGCCAGCGGACTCCACGGGATGAGCCCCACACCCTGATCGATACACAGAGGAATCATCTCACGCTCCTCCTCACGGTAGACGAGGTTGTAGTGATTCTGCATGGACGCAAAACGCGTCCATCCGTGACTTTGAGCTGTATACTGCGCCTTGGAGAATTGCCACGCGAACATGGACGAGGCACCGATGTAGCGTGCCTTTCCCGCATGGACCACATCATTCAAAGCTTCCATCGTCTCTTCGATGGGTGTCTCATAGTCCCAGCGGTGGATCTGGTACAGGTCCACATAATCCATTTGCAGGCGCTGGAGGGATTTATCGATCGAATCCATGATGTGCTTGCGGGAGAGACCTTTATCGTTTACATCGTCACTCATTTGACCATGCACTTTTGTGGCAATGACCACGTTCCCCCGTTTTACGCCAAGTCCTTTGAGGATATTCCCGGTTACTTTTTCACTTTCACCGATGGAATATACATCCGCCGTATCAAAGAAGTTGATACCCGCGTCGAGCGAGCGTTTGATAAAGGGTCTGGCTTCATCTTCATCGAGCACCCAATCGCGCCATTTACTCGAGCCATAACTCATCATGCCCAGACACAGGCGCGAGACCTTCAATCCAGTTTTGCCAAGATTTACATATTGCATGGGGAACTCATCCTTTGTGGTGATCGTTTTCAGAGATTATACATTGGTTGGAAATCAAAAACACCGCCGTCAATTGATCGGCGGTGTGAGGTGCTGTTCGTTATCGTTCAAGGAGCCTGCAAAGCAAACAAAATATCTTCACGCGGATTTGGAAAGTATCCGATCGGCAGATCGAATGGGATGATCTCATCTTCCCTGTCCAGCGGGATGTAATAGAGCCAGGTCCTGCTATCGGCGCCATCGCTGATATTCTGATATGTGAACAACATGTGGGTTCCATCAGGGCTGAAGGTGGCGCCATGATAACAGCAGGTGCCGTCCACGGGGTTGAGAAGGGTTCCCTGCTTTGTGGACATATCGTAGAGATAGAGGTTGCCATAGCTGATGTTGCGGACCAGATTGTTGAACAGGAATCGGTTGTTCCCATCCCAGTTGTAGGATGGGATGAAGGGGGATGAACCGTATCCTTCAGGAGTAAAGCGTCTGTTGGGGAATTCTTCGATCACAAGCGGGTCAACCGCCTCGCAGCGGACGAGGTCCACTTTGAGGACGCGAACCGTATCGCCGATATTATTAAGGTTGCTGCCGACAGGTCCCTGATAAAGGATCGCAACGCTTTCGCCGTTCGTTGCCCATTGTGCGCCTTTCACAGTGACTTCGGAATACTCAATGCAGAGTTTCTCAGAGTTCTGCAGTTCAAAAGCTGACTTTACCGTGGAGAGTAGTTCAATGTCAAACGGAAGAATGAGCAGGCGGTTTTTGACGGTGAGGGCAATGTGATTTCCATCCGGTGAGACGCGGACGCCTCGAAAATCCTCATCATTGGAAAAACAGCCTATCTTCTCAGGCGCGGGGTTGTCTGCTTCTGCATCCACTTTGTAGATGCAATCACCTTCACCGTACAGAAGTTCACGACTGTTGGGAAGCCATTGCAGGTCGAACTTTTGAAGATCGGTATTGGTCAGTTGCACCGGGTCTTTGTCGCTGACATTCATGACGAAGACTTCACGTTTGGATGTGAACGCAATGTTGACCGCTCCGCCGGGAGGAGCGGGTATTAGTTCAAGGATTGGTGTGGGTGCGATGGTTGCCGTAGCTGTGGGGGGAATATCTGTAGGGGTGAGTGGGAGGTCGGTGGCAGTGGATATCTGAGGGGGCGACACAGGTTCCGGCGTGGGTGTTGAAACGTCTGTTGTCGCTGTTAAGCGTGGGTATCCCCAGATGGCAAATCCGATCAGGAACAGGACGATGAATCCAAAGCTCATCCAAGGGCGGAACTTAGGTTGGGGTTGGTGGGCGGATCCAGGTGCTGGCTCCGGTTTTGGCGGGGCTTCTGTGGGTAGTTCAGGGCTAATGGTTGTGCGCGGTGGGAGCGGCGTGACGAATTTTGTATTGGGGGCAGAATCAGAGGGAAGCGCCTCGATGAACGCGTTGGCGAATTCTGTGCATGTTCTATAGCGGTCCCCCGGCTCCTTTTGCAGGACTTTTTTGAAGATGTCGCCGAAGCCTTGCGGCAGGTTGGGGTTGATATCGAGTATGTTGGGCGCCGGCT
>CAYTDB010000063.1:25919-27890 GCA_964436455.1 uncultured Anaerolinea sp.
TCGCCGAAGCCTTGCGGCAGGTTGGGGTTGATATCGAGTATGTTGGGCGCCGGCTCGGTGGCATGCTTCATGGCAAGCGCAAGCGGGGTGGCAGCGTCGAAGGGAGCCTTACCGGTGAGGATCTCAAAGAAAATCACGCCCAGTGTGTAAAGATCACTGCGTCCGTCTGTATCGTTCCCGAGCGCCTGTTCGGGGCTCATGTAACGGGGCGTGCCAATGATGCCGGATTGAGTGATGCGGGTGGCGGCTTGCGCAAATTTGGCAATACCAAAATCGGAGATGAAGGCGTTGCCTATCTCATCGAAGAGGAGGTTGCCAGGTTTGAGATCGCGATGAACGATACCCTTGCGGTGTGCGAAATCGAGTGCATCAGCAAGACGAAGGAGGATGTAGGCAATCTGATCGAGGGCGATGCCGCCCTTGCTGATGCGTTCGGAGAGCGAGCCGCCGGTCATGTGGCGCATGATGTAGAACAGCTGATCGTTTTCGTAACCGACATCATACACAGGGACGATGGCGGCATGTTCGAGTTTGGCCACGATCTTGGTCTCGCGCTCGAAGCGTTCGCGCAGTTCGGGCTCGTCAAGCAGTTCATGCTTGAGGACCTTAACCGCAACATCCCGCTCGAACATCGGATCATAGGCGCGATAGACTGTAGCCATCCCCCCGATGCCCAGCCCTTCAATGATCTCGTAGCGGTTGAATTTCTGTTTTGGTGCGTTCACCTGCACTCCAGTACCAAGCCAAGTATAACGAGTGAATGCCCAGGCAGTGATACATTTGGATTGCAGAAAATCGGGCAACTTCACCTGTTTTTCCCAGCATTAGGGAACTAGATTAATGAAGTATCATGGAAACATTGTGTAAACATCCATGAAACGTAGGGCACGCGTCCAGCAGGCAGGACACGAACATGATACAGTTACAGCAGCAAGGTGACTATTCTTCTCCTCCTTGAAAATTGAAAGAGTCGGACCTGGAGCTCCGGCTCTTTCAATTTTTAATGTGCATTGTTCCGCGAATTCCAAAATCATCATCAATTTACCCTGCAACTATTTATTGATATAATCTTCCCGTCGCCCTGATAGTTCAATGGACAGAACAAGGCACTCCTAAGGCTTAGATGTAGGTTCGATTCCTACTCAGGGCACCATATATGAGTGGTTCTAACGTACGACATGACTCATACGAGATTCTTATACAAAAACCCTTGATTTAAAAAATACGTTGTAGTAACATGTAAAAGATGACTGCTAGGGTGCCCCCCTCACTCTGGCAGTTATCATTTAATGACCACGCCGCTTTGTCACAGGCTAAGCCAATAACAGAGCGATTTTTATTTCACAACCTTCCTCAGTACTTCCCCAAACCTTTCAAGTTCATCCAGCGTGTTGTAATGCACCGGTCCCACACGGACCATGCCGCCAGCTTCCAGCAACCCCATTCGTTCCACGATTGCCAGCGCATAATTATGTCCATTCCAGACGTAGATGTTCTCATCTCCAATTGCTTTTGCAAGTTGTTCCGGATCCCTGCCTTCCATGGTAAACGAGACAGTCGGCACCCGCTCATCCAGACGATTCAAGTCCGTGATGCCGTGGATGCGCGTTCCCGGTACAGATTCAATGATCCCAATCAATGCCCTAGATAGTTCGGATTCATACGCCCGCATGGCAGACATTCCCTTTTTGAGTTCCAGTTTGCGACCGGAGAAGCCCGTTTCGTTTCGACCAGGCTCAACGCGAGCTTTCCACACCGATTCCTGCTCTGCTCCGAATTGCATCCCCAACCACTCGAGATATTCCAACGCACCCAACACACCTGCAATGCCTTCATGGTTCTGTGTGCCGGTTTCGAATTTATAAGGCAACTCGTCGGATGCCGGGCGGACCTTATATGCCTTCAACTCGTTCAACAGGTCATACTTCCCATACAACGCTCCCGCATGTGGACCGAAAAATTTGTATCAGG
>CAYTDB010000064.1:0-27686 GCA_964436455.1 uncultured Anaerolinea sp.
TGCTCGAAGAGATGGACACACCTGAAACGAAATAGGCAAAAACTGTAACCAAAAAGTCAAGGAAAAAGTAACCACGAAAAGAAAGAGTCCGCTATAATGCAGGCGGGCTCTTTTTGATATGAGAGAAGACAACGGGATTCGGATTCGGTGGAGGAAAAGGCTCCTGACGCTGGGCCTGCTCAGCGTCCTGACGGGAAGCGTTTTCGCGTCCTCCTCCCGGGGGTTTGCCGCGCCATCCCAATCCACGGCCCCGCCCGGACCTGACCGCTACGCCGTCACCACCGTGGATTACACCAAATATTTCTGGTGGATGATCCACTGGAACGAAACCGAGGTCGAATGTGTGATTGAAGTCGACCACGAGGGGATGCCAACACCTGGGGATGTGTATGTTGACTGTGGCGAAGACCTTTACGATCTGTGGGTAAATCAAAAGCCCTGCACTGAATTCGATGTTACAAAGTGCAATGGATTTTACGTTGTGCTGGTTGGACAGGAACAGGCACAGAAGAAGATCTCAACAAAATTACAACCACCCATCGTGCAAGTCACACTTGAGAACTGCAGCCCCGTTTACACATCATCTACAAGTATATGCGAGACAGAACCAATTTTGGTCTTAACCGGCATTGAACCGCTGGAAGGATATCAAATCACAGGCATCGAGGGGCTGTACGGCAATCAACTCTTCAATTGTGGACCAAGTTGCCGCCTGAGATTGCCAGTAACCGGTGAAGAAATGTTTACGCTCCAGTTCTGGGCATACTCGAGTTACGGTGACAGCAGTGAACCGTTCGAAGCACAGATCCGCGTAGCAATGACAGACCAGGGCAACCCCGACCAGCCAACCTACTGGTTCGCGGATGTGCTGAGTGATCAATGGGCTGGCGTACCTGTTGCGACCTGCGTAGGCGCGTGGGGTGTCCTGCCACCCATCGGCGGACCACCTGAATGGTTAAGCACTCCCACCGACAGCGAGACCCTTGGCACACAGATCCCCTATAACTACCTGGCTGCAAATTTGATCCGGAATGGCGCTGTGGATGCAAGTCCTTGCGCGGATGGTGGGCTGTTGCCCGAGGGCGGCGCGTCCACTTGTGGAATGGAAGTGGCACGGGATACGGTCAACGCCTGGCAAAACCAGTTCGATGGGATCATCCTGAACACGGCGAAGGATACCGGCGTTCCGGCACATTTGCTCAAAAACCTGTTTGCCATCGAAAGCCAGTTCTGGCCCGGTAATAGCAGAAATGATATCGGCTTGGGACAACTGACCGAACAAGGTGCCGATACAGCCCTGATGTGGAATCCGCCGTTCTTCAAGCAGTTTTGTCCGTTGGTGATGGACTCGGAAACGTGCAGCAAGGGATATTTGTACATGGGCGAGGAGAACCGCACATACCTCAGGCTCGCCCTCATCAACGCGGTAAATGCAACCTGTGATAATTGTCCGCTGGGGATCGATCTTGAACGCGCCAATTTCAGTATTGGGGTATTTGCTCGTACGC
This sequence comes from uncultured Anaerolinea sp., assembly GCA_964436455.1. GTDB lineage: Bacteria > Chloroflexota > Anaerolineae > Anaerolineales > Villigracilaceae > Defluviilinea. The sequence continues at coordinate 1,509 of CAYTDB010000064.1, forward strand.
TCGTGGCCAATTGCGAACAGGCTTCCCAGGTGGTTTGGAATTACAATAACAGAAGAACCCCCAGCCAGTTGGGTATTTCCTATGAAGATATGTGGAAGTTCACGCTAATCAATTACAACGCTGGAGGCGGCTGCCTGGCAACTGCATTCGAACTTGCCAGTGGCAATAACGAACCACTCACCTTCGAAGGAATCACACCTTATCTTGAACCTGCCTGTCAGGGGGCGATTGAATATGTAAATCAGGTCAGCAGTCCGTAAGAGCCACTGAGTTGATAGCAATCTGAGGGAGACGAGTATTCGTCTCCCTTTTTGATTCTCAAATTCACCATAAGTAATACTTACTGATAAGTAAATCAAATATATACACGTTATTTCCATCACTATCAATTACAGGGTAAAAACCATAAAATATTTGTGAAATATTACACAAAACAGAGGATATGGTGAAATCGAAACTACTCAGCACATTAATTATTGCCTTTGTCCTGCTTTCAGCTTGTGCTCCGGCTGAAAGCCCCTCCCCCACTGCAACAGCGGAGGAGAAGCCGGTTGTAACAGAAGCAGTTGTCGAGGTCGAGCCTGAGGCGGATGAGTGTCTGGCATGCCATACGGATAAACAGCGGCTCATCGATACGGCAGCTCCTGTTGTCGAAGCGGAAGGTGAATCCAAAGGGGTTGGCTGAGGGGGCGATGTGGCTCCGTTGGAGCCCTGGGAGAAAGCCATTGTTGATTTTGATGCGTTTTCGCAAACGACTCACGGACAGCAACCCTGCACGGATTGTCATAACGGCATTCAGTCGGCAACAGACAAGCAAGCCGCACATGAGGGCTTGATCTCGAGTCCGAGTTCAGACCCTGACAAGTACTGCGGCGACTGCCATGAGGAACAGACTGCGACCTATCCGTTCGCGCTCCATTCAAGCCAGGAAGGATACTGGACTGCCATCAATGCGCGCAGTGTTCCGGAGAACCATCCTGCACTGGAGGAGATGTTCGGCAATCACTGCGCCACCTGTCACACCACCTGCGGCGAGTGCCATGTAAGCCAGCCGAAGAATGTGGGCGGCGGTTTGTTCACGGGGCATGTATTTGAAAAGACCCCGCCGATGACCCGCTCATGCACGGCATGTCACGGAAGCCGCGTGGGGAATGAGTTTTTGGGTAAGAACGAAGGTTTCCCCGGCGATGTCCACTTCCGTGAGGCACGCATGAACTGCGTGAAATGCCATGAAGGTGCGGACCTGCATGGTGCCGCCACAGACGCGTCCGCCATGGATGCAAACCGCTATGCAGGCTTGGAAGACCCGAAATGCGAGGACTGTCATCCCACAGCCGCGCCGGATGGCGGTGACGGCAACCCGATGCACAAAGCACACGATGGCAGGCTGTCCTGTCAGGTCTGTCACTCGGTTTCGTACTCGAGTTGTGATGGCTGCCATGTGGCGGTCAGCGAGAAGAGCGGGAATCCGTTCTTCGAAACGGAGGCAACCTACCCGACGTTCCTGATCGGACGTAATCCAAATCCGACCGAGGAACGACCGTATGAGTTCGTCCCTGTGCGGCATGTGCCGGTGGCGACCACGAGTTATCAGTTCTATGGCGACAACCTGCTGCCAAACTTCGATGCCCTGCCCACCTGGGTGTATGCAACCCCGCACAACATTCAGAAGAACACGCCGCAGAATGCTTCGTGCCAGTCCTGCCACGGTAGTGATGGGAGCATCTTCCTGACCGTGGACAAGGTAAGTGAGGATGAGCTGACAGCAAATCAAAACGTGATCGTGAACATCGCCCCGCCAGCGGTTGAGTTGTTCTTCAGCGCTCCCTACATGCCTGCTTCACACGTCGAACATGTCTCGAATTCGTGCACAGTTTGCCACATGACAGGCATTCGCGAGGCGCCCCTCAGCCCGGAAGATCACGCCACATACAAGGACGAAAATTGTTCTGGTTGCCACAAGTTACAACCGTAACTTGCCAAATATAAATCTTAAGGAGAATAGAAAATGTCCAAGAAATTACAAGCATTACTGGGTCTGCTGATGGTATTCAGCATGCTCCTGGGTGCATGTGCACCCGCCGCGGAACCTGTCGTTGAAGAACCGCAGGCACCGGTGGTTGCTGAAGAACCGGCGGTCGTAGTGGAAGAGCCTGTAGTCGTTGAAGAAGCCCCCGACCTGGATGGCGTATTCAGCGCCATGCTCAGCAGCATGAAAGGGTACAACACCGTTAAAGCAGATGCGTTGACCGTGGAATTGGCAGATCAACCGCCATTCCTGCTGGATGTGCGTACTGCCGAGGAATTGGCGGAAGGCGGTTACATCGAAGGTGCAGTCCATATTCCGTTGAATGAACTCGCACAGCATATTGACCTGCTGCCCAGCTTCGACACCCCCATCGTGGCTTACTGCGGCTCCGGCTGGCGCGCCACCATCGCGATGACTGCGCTGTATGGCATGGGCTGGACCAATGTCCGCGCGCTCAAAACCGCCTTTGCAGATCTGGCTGCTGCTGGTTTACCAATCGTTCAAGGTGCACCTGAGGCTGTGGCGCTCAATGCCGCCGAACCGGATGCCGCCCTTGTTGCCGCCGCTGATGCCTACCTGACGGGCATCAAGGATCACGGCTCCAAGTTTGGAATTGCCACGGCTGAAATGTTGAACACCGCCCTGACAGAAAATTCTGATCTGGTGGTCATGGACGTTCGCACACAAGCCGAAGTGGATGAAAAAGGCACAATCGATGCTCCAAATCTCATTACCATTCCGCTAGAAGAGTTCGTTGCCCGCAAGGCTGACTGGCCTGCATCTGACGCCCCCATCGCTGTGTACTGCGGAAGCGGTCACCGCTCCACCATGGCAATGACCATGCTCTTTGCCTATGGCTACAACGAGGTCACCAGCCTGCAGGGTGGTTTCGGAGGCTGGAAAGAGGCTGGGTATGCCACCATTGGCGGCGTTCCCACACTGGCTGACAACTATAAGGTCATGCTCTCCAGTATGGCTGGCTACAACACGGTCAAAGCCGATGGCTTACTGATTGAACTCGCTGAGGATAAGCCCCCCTTCCTGCTGGATGTTCGCAGCGCGGAGGAATTGCAGGAGAGCGGTCATATCGAAGGTGCGACAAACATCCCGTTGAATGAACTTGCTCAGCACCTTGACCTGTTGCCCAGTTTCGACACCCCGATCGTTGCCTACTGTGGTTCCGGTTGGCGCGCCACCATCGCCATGACCGCCCTGCACGGTCTGGGTTGGACGAACGTCCGTGCTCTCAAGACACCGTTTGCCGACCTGGTCGCGGCTGGTTATCCCATTGTTCCAGGCATCCCTGAACCGATGGTTCTGAATGCTGAACAGCCTGCCGCGACACTCATTGCCGCTGTCGATCCTGCTTTGGCTGCTTTGAAAGACATGGGATGGGGCGGTAAGGCGGCAGATGCATTGAACGCTGAAATCGTCGAGAAGCCCAATTTGATCGTGATCGATACCCGCACCCCTGAAGAGATCGCGGAAAAGGGCGTGATCGCTCTCGTAGATCAGGAACTCACTACCATCCCAATGGAAAGCTTTATTGCTGACAAATCCCTATGGCCCGCTGACAAGAATGCTGAGATCGTCGTCTACTGCGGAAGTGGACACCGCTCCACGATGGCGATGACCATTCTGTTGACCGAGGGCTATACCAATGTTACAAGCCTGAAAGGCGGCTTTGGCGCCTGGACCGAAGCAGGCTTCCCTGTTCTTGCATACGCAAAACCGTAAAAACTCTCCTCCTCCGAGAAGTTTCGATAATGCCGCCCGTTCACTTGGACGGGCGGCAGAAACCCTCACGAATGAAACAGAGCTGACGGTCTCCAAAGCAGAATAATCTAATTTCACTGAACTGCCCCAGGAGACCCTGCGGGCAGTTTTCTTATAGGGTGTTTACCCTAGTCTGTAATGGATAAATATTGACTTTATGCACTGGCACTGACAATGGCAACCGCTTATTCTTATGACAGAAACGTATTAGCTTCCCTTATTGCGGAGAGAAACATGATTGAACTTTCCAACTTGCGTGTATTTCTTATAGCGGCGGAGGAATTGAATTTCAGCAAAGCCGCAAAGCGATTGCACATGTCCCAGTCGGCGGTGAGCCAAAATATTCAGGCGATGGAGCGCGCCTACAACACCGAACTCTTCATCCGCGGCGGGCGCTCGGTTGCACTGAGCGAGTCAGGGCATACCATCCTGCCCATGGTGCGTGAAGTCCTGCTCGCTGCAAGGCTGCTCGAAGATGGTCTGCAAGACATCAATAACCAGATCGGCGGCGAGCTGTTGATCGGCTGTTCCACATCCGCAGGCAGGTATCTTTTGCCTGTTCTGCTCACAGAATTCAGGCGAAACTATCAATTGGTACGTCCACGCGTCAGGGTGTTCAGCCGTGATGCAGTTGCAGAAAGGCTAATCAACCGCATCATCCCCATGGGGGTAACCAGCAAATTGATCGAGCATCGTGAGATCGAGTCTGTGCCGTTGTTCGAAGATCGCATCATCCTCATCGTTCCTCCAGACCATCCCTGGGCAGACTACGGTCAGGCACTCCCCTCTGATTTGACCGACCAGCCGATCGTCAAATGTGAGGAGGTGTCAGGTACCTGCGAAACGGTATTTGACGGATTAAAACATTACCAGATCACGTCCGACAGCCTGAATGTGGTGATGGAACTCGGCAGCCTGGAGGCGGTCGAAATGTCAGTTGAACGCGGCGTGGGCATCGCCTTCGTCTCTGAAATGATCGCGGCACGCGGACTGGCATTGGGACGGGTCAAAAAAGTGGACATTGAAGGACTGGACCTGCGCCGCACGATCTACATGGCGCGCCATATTAATTTTCCATTCACGCGTGCACAATCCCTGTTCTGGGATTTCGCAAAGGGACAATACGACAAGATCAACAATGAGATCTGGGAAAGCCTGGTGAACTTCGAACAAGCTACATGAATACGCTGCAACAACATGAGAATCAAAAAAAGGGAGACGGCGAGCTCGTCTCCCTTTTTGGTTTGTTATTCGTGTTCGTTTTATGCGTTCTTGCGACGCATGGCAAAGTATACAACTACCACGACCACCACGAGTATGACCGCGATGAGGACAATCACAGTGCTGTTTCCACTGGAAGCCGCTTCTTCAACTGGTGCTTCTGCAGGCTGTTCAGGTGCAGTAACAGGCTCAGGTGCTGGAGCAGGTTCCTCCGTCGCAGGAACCACTGTGGGTTCGGGAGCCGCAGGCGGGAAGGTGGTCAGTTTGGCCACTTCTTCTTCCGAGAAACCCAAAGCTGCGAAGTCAAGCCGCCCATTTTCGGTGTGACACTCCTGGCACTGGACTGCATTCCCAGAAGGCGCCACCTGATGGTTCTGAACCCACATGAACACGGTGTCAACAAATCCGTATTCGCCGCTGTATTCGTAACCCGCGTACGCCATACCGGAGGCAAGAGCCGCATTCCAGTCATATCCCTTCCAATAGGCATCTGTATCTTCCGCGTTGTTCGGGAAGAGATTGGGGATCCCCATAACGTTTTTGACCGAGTCATAGGGTGTTTTGCCTGTGAAGTATTTGAACGGGTAGATCTTGCCATCTTCACGGCTGCCTTGATAGTCGGTCAACATGACTGGCGCAGAGGGATCGATCTTGTCGGCAGCGGTCAGGAAGCGGGTTTCACCGTTCCACCATGCATAGTAAGGGATCACGTTGTCGGCGGAGGTAAAGGTACCCTTCTGTCCATCGTAGATTACATGACCAGCATCATCCTTCTTGATGAGCGGCTTGCCATCTTCGCCCTTCTCGCCCGCAGTGGACCAATCCCAGCTCATCTTGGTGGCTTCACCGCGTGCGAAAGCAGGGATGTGACAGGTCTGGCATGCCAGGGTCTCTGTATGGGTACTGAGCGCTTCACCCATTTCACTCTTTTGATGAGGAGCATTGTCACCGGCGTGGCAGTCTTCACATAGGACAGGCTCTTCGCCCGTATAGATGCGACCAGCAACTTCATGGTTTTCACGTGCATGGCAGGCTTCGCAGGTGAAGTTGAGTGAATCGGGGCTCATATGCACGTCCAGTTCGGGGCTGGGATTGAGCATGGTGGTATCAAGGTCACCGTGCTTTACCGCGTCGCCGCCGCCGCCGAAGAAGTGACAGCTGCCGCAGTTCGCACGAGTGGGAAGTCCAACGCTTTGGGCTGAAGCTGCAAGGTCAACAGGCTCCCACATCTTGCCGGAACCGCCGGGGAATTCCTTCGCCTCACCCAATACGGGGTTTCCTGCACCGGCAGGGAATTTTTTATAGATGGTGGTATCTGCATGGCAGACCAGACAATCCACATTGTTTTGGTCGCTGAAATCAAATGAACTATCCTTGTAGCCATACCCGATATGGCATGAGGTACAACGCGGCTCATTGGACTTGACTGCAATACAGTAGTTGTTGACCACATTGTTCTTGCCCACCTGCTGACCCGTTATAGGATCGGTATAATCCCAGGTCCAGTGCACGGTTTGCATGATGTCCAATGCGGCATCCGCATGGCATGTTAAACAAACCGCGGTCACATCCTGTGGTTTCTCAAACGGTCCTGCCAGTTGAGGGAGCGAGGCATGCAAGCCTGCTTCCTGTGCCAGCACACGACCGCTGTTCGTTGCGGTTCCCAGCACGGCTAACACGAGCGCAATGCCGACCAGAATGTACAACGATGGGGCTTTCAAATATGTCTTCATATATTCTCCTTACAAAATCTTCAATGGATTCATCTGATGATGGATTTTTATGCCCTAATCCTATTCTCACATTCAATTAAGTTTTAGTTATAAATATCATGTAACCTTATTGGATTTCCTGATAAGCAGACACCCAACCCGCTTATAAGCAAACCAAAACTATTCACTCACAATTGTTCAACTCATCTAATCAGGACTTCAATCTGATTCACCCACGATGAATATCACTACGCCAACACACCATCCTGACTTATCATCGAGGCAGATCGAAATTAAGGAGAGTCATCATGTCATCCCTTGACCTGTCACAGATCAAAGTATTCCTTGCCGCAGCGGAGGAGAACAGTTTCAGCGCGGCTGCAAGGAAGTTGAATATGTCGCAGTCCGCTGTCAGCCAGAACATCCATTCGCTCGAACAGGCTTACGGGGTGGAATTGTTCATAAGGCGGGGCAGGTCTGTCGCACTGAGCGAGGCGGGTGAAAACCTCCTGCCCACCGTACGCGAAGTATTGCGCTCTGCCCGCATGCTTGAGGATCAACTTAGGAATGTCCACAACGAGATAGGCGGGGAACTTCTGATTGGCTGTTCGACATCGGCCGGTAAATATCTTATGCCGTCCCTGCTTTCGAATTTCCAAAAGGAATATCCTGCGGTTCACCCAAAAGTCAGGATCATGGGGCGGGACGGCGTGTACGAACGCCTGTTGAACGAAAATATCCCCATCGGCGTTTCAAGCAAGGAATTCGAACATCATTCGCTTGAGTCCATCCCTTTGTTTGAAGATCGCGTCATCCTGATCGTTCCCACCAACCATCCCTGGGCAAATTTTGGTTCGGCGACCCCCGATGACCTGCTTGACCAAAGAATGATCATGCGTGAGGAAAGATCAGGCACGTGTGAAACGGTCTTGTATGCTCTCAAGTCCTTTGGCATTACACCCGACATGTTGAACGTGGCAATGGAACTTGGCAACCCGGAGGCGATCGAAATGGCCGTCGAGCGCGGGGTGGGCATTGCCTTTGTCTCTGAAATGGTCGCGGCGCGCGGACTGGCACTGGAACGGGTCAAGAAAGTGGATGTGGAAGGGCTTGAACTGCAGCGAACGATCTACATGGCGCGGCGCATTGACTTCCCATTCACACGCACACAATCCTTGTTCTGGGAATTTGCAAAATCACAATACAATCACATCAACAACGAGATCTGGGAAAGCCTGGTGAGTTTCGAGCCAGCCGTGTAATGTACCCAATCAGGCATAATATGCTACACTAATGGAATGACAGTATCGCCATCCATTGACGCAACCAATACAAAATAGATTTTCACAGGCGAAGCGACCCTGCATGGGATCTGCTTCGCCGCTTTTTTTATCCAGGAGAAACCATGCTGACGCTTGTTGAAAAGATCCTCTTTATCGTTGTAAGCGTTATTTCCCTTTATCTCACATACCAGGGTGTTCGGCGCATCATCACGCACATCTCCAGCGGACAGGGGAAACCTGATTTTAGTCTCATCTGGAAGCGGATCGGGCAGGTCATTATAAAAGCAGGCTTGTTCGGGAATGTCTTTCGCCTCAGACTCATACCCAGCATTTTCCATGCGCTGATCGGATGGAGTTTCCTCACCCTGGCCCTGATCGACCTGCTCGACCCGATCTATGCCCTGACCGGTGTACGCGTCCTTGACCACTTAGGGCTGGTCGGTCACCTCTACCAATCCTTCGCTGACATCGCCACCGCGGCGGTGCTGGTCGGCATCACGTTCATGGTCATTCGCCGTTTTGTTGTTCGACCTGCGAATTTATCCACGCGTGAGTCTACACTTTTGCTCCCAAATGTGAGGTCTGGCATCAGGCGCGATTCATTCTATGTGGCATCGTTCATCATTGTTTGTAATGTGGCCCGGTTATTGACCAATTCCTTTTACCTGGCTGGGACGGGAGAGCCGAATGCGTGGGAACCTGTCGCTTCGATGGTGGCAGGCTTTTGGTCTGGGATGAACGCGGGGAGCATACTGATAGGCGAGCATATATCATTCTGGTTCTACATCGGAGCCATCCTCGTCTTCCTGCCGTACTTTCCGTATTCAAAACATATCCACATGGCTTTTGCACCGCTTAATATGGCGCTCAAGCCTGAACGCAAATCCATTGGACAGCTGGGATACATCGATCTCGATGACCAGTCCATCGAACAGTTCGGCGCGGCGAAGATGAGCGACTTGGGCTGGGAACAAATCATGGACAGCTACGCCTGTATCATGTGTATGCGATGTCAGGAGGTGTGTCCGGCATACAACACCGGCAAAGTGCTCAGCCCTGCGGCACTGGAAATCAACAAGCGTTATCACTTGAACAAAGGGGGCGCCACGGACGTCCTGCTCACGAACCTGATCGCGGAAGAAGCAGTTTGGGCATGCACATCCTGCGGCGCATGCGTGGACATCTGTCCGGTTGGAAATGAACCGATGCGCGATATTCTCAATATCCGCCGTAATCTGTCCATGATGGAAAGCGCCTTCCCGAAACAGTTGGAGACCGCCTTCAAGGGCATGGAACGCAACATGAACCCATGGAACGTTTCGCAAGCCGATCGCATGAAGTGGGCGGATGGGTTGAATGTACCAACCATCGAACAGAACCCCGAACCCGATCTTTTGTGGTGGGTAGGATGCGCCCCTGCGACAGATTCACGCGCGCAAAAGACCGCACAGGCATTTGCACAAATATTGAACGCGGCGGGGGTCAATTTTGCGGTGCTTGGTAAAAACGAATCCTGTACGGGTGATTCAGCGCGGCGTGCAGGACGCGAAGATATTTTCTTCGGGCTGGCAACTCAGAATGTTGAGAGATTGAACGAGGCTGCGCCCAAGCGAATCGTAACAACCTGCCCACATTGTTTGCATACGATCAAGAACGAGTATCCAGCGTTTGGCGGGAATTATGAGATCGTGCATCACACGCAGTTCATCAATGAGTTGGTCGGTGCAGGGAAAATCAGTTTGGAAGTGACCCAGGAAGATTTCAAGGTCACCTTCCACGACCCGTGTTATTTGGGACGGCATAACAGGATCACGGATGCACCGCGTGAGGCATTGAAAAGCGCGGGCGCGTTGACGGTTGAAATGCCGCGTAATGCTGCCAGGTCGTTTTGCTGCGGAGCGGGCGGGGCACAAATGTGGAAGGAGGAGGAAGCAGGCTCGGGGCGGGTCAATGAGGCGAGATATCGGGAGGCAAAGGGGACGGGAGCCGAAACCGTCGCTGTTGGTTGCCCATTCTGCATGGTCATGCTCACGGATGCATCCAAAGCAGACGGAGAGTCAGTGAAAGTGATGGATGTCGCAGAAATAGTTGCCAAACGTCTTAAGGCTTAGCACAATCGAAATGCTATACTCCAAATAGTCAAAAAAAGACCCACAAGGGTGGAGTTGAAAACGGACGAAGAAAACTATGTATATCCCCAACCGACGGTCGGCAGGGGATATATACGTAAGCCTTTTTAAGAGGTGACTATGCGGTTAGCCAGAAAATTCCTGTTTGCTGGGACAGCCATTTTGATCTTGTCTGGGGTCTTGCTCATGGTAACGTATTCACATGGACAGGCATATACCAGCGCAGCGGGGAGACAAACATTCAATGAAGTTTCCGTTGACATTCCACCCGCAAAACTTGAGCCATGCCTGCACTGCCATATACAAGGCGAACACACCAACTTGTGGACGCCGACCTTGCGGTGGCTGACGTTCGGCTCGTTTGGTCTGGTCTTTCTCTTCGGCTTCTATCAATCCACATTCGTGTGGACGCAGCGCAAACCGTTCAAGCCTCTATTGACACGTGCCTCGGAATGGGTGGAGGAACGGTATCAGATCGCCAAACCGTTGAATGAGATGCTGAAGAAGCCTGTCCCGTCGTTTGCCCGCTGGTGGTGGTACTGCTTGGGCGGGATCACCTTCTTCCTGTTTATCATTCAGGGGACCACGGGCATCCTGCTGGCTTTTTACTATAAGCCCACTGCCGCCGAAGCATATGCCAGCATTCAATTCATTGAAAACGAAGTGTACTTCGGGGCTGCCATCCGCGCCATCCATCACTGGTCTGCCAACGGGATGATCGTGATGGCGGTTGCCCACATGATCCGTGTATTCATCATGGGCGCGTACAAGCCTCCGCGCGAATTGAACTGGGTCAGCGGCGCGATCCTGCTTGTTCTCACACTCGCTTTTGGGTTCACAGGATATTTGCTCCCGTGGGATCAGCGTGCCTTCTGGGCAAGCACGGTCGGGACAGAGATCGCAGGGGCGGTGCCTGCCGTTGGGAACCTGGTGTTGATCTTCCTGCGTGACGGCTGGGGCGTCACTGAAGCCACGCTTGGAAGGTTCTATGGCTTGCATGTGCTGGTCGTTCCCATTGCCACCGTTGGCTTCATGTTGTTGCACTTCATGATGATACGGCGCCTGGGCGTCAAGCGCCCGCTGTAGGAGGAAACATGAAAGATAGATCATCTCACGAGATTCTCCCAGACGACAAGCCTGTCCCGTTCTTTCCTGACCACTTGATGACCGAGTTTTGGGTGGCGATGGGTTTTCTCGGACTGGCGATCATCATTGGCGCGATTGCCATGTTCTCGCCTGTCGGTTTACAGGAACCCGCCGACCCATTGAATACGCCGCTGCACGTCAAGCCTGAATGGTATTTCCTGTTCCTGTATCAACTGCTGAAGGTTGCTCCTGACTACGTGTTCTTTGGTCAGATCGAGGGCAGGGTGCTTGTCACGGTGGGAACCATTGCAGGCTTGCTGGCACTCATGCTTTTGCCGTTTTTTGACAAGAAAGAAGATACCAAACGGGCGTGGTGGATCCGAGCAGGTCTTTCAGCGCTGGTTCTGATCATCATCATTGCCCTGACCATCTGGGGAGAAGTGAGTTAGCCATGCCAGATATTACCCGAAGGGATTTTCTCAAACTGATGAAAGGAACCGGCATCGCGGTCTGTGCTGGCGCGGTCGCTGCGCCCGTGGTGGCTTACTTCTACCCGACCGATCTGGAAATCTATCCCGCCGAGCCTGCCTTGGTATGTGAGGAAAGCGAATTGCCAGTCGGCGAATCAAGAACGATTCCGTTCGGTCGATATCCCGCCCTGGTGATCAATACGCCTGACGGCTTGAAAGCCTACTCCGCAGCGTGCACGCACTTCGCCTGCACGGTCAAATGGAACAAGGATGCAGGCACGATCGACTGTCCATGCCACGAGGGCTACTTCAAGGTCGAGGACGGAAGCGTGATCAGCGGTCCCCCGCCCAAGCCGCTTCTCAAACTGGAGGCAGAAATTACCGAGGGGAAGATCTACGTCAAGGTGAGTGAAGCATGACAACAACAGAACAAACTCCCCGCCTGACCTTTCATAAACACGCCTGGCGCGACCTCTTCGTACAAGTCATCGGGCAGGCGCGCGTCCTCAAGAAGTGGTACCCAGGGGTCATGCATTTCCTGATCTTCTGGGGTGTCACGATTCAAGTCATCGGCACAGCCATCAACCTGATGCAGATGAAATTGTTCCTGCCGTTCGCCCTCGAAACCTTCCCGCGCAATGGATGGTATCTCGGCTACGAGATCGCGATGGATGTGGCTGGACTGTTTATCATCCTCGGCGTTTTGATGGCGGGATTCCGCCGCCTCTTCCTTCGACCGAAGGAGCTGTCCACCAATTGGGACGACTGGTTCGCCCTCGGAATGCTGCTCTTAATCGCCCTGCTCGGTTTCACGAACGAAGCCATGCGCCTGATGACAGTCACCCCGCCGTGGGCAAACTGGTCACCGATCGGCAGCTGGCTGGCAGGCGTCTTCCTCGCCGGCGGCATGACCGTGGAACAAGCCTTCGAGTGGCATAACGCGCTCGTGGTGGTACATGTCGTTGTAGCGCTCGGGCTGGTGGGCAGCGTCCCCTTCACGAAACTGCGCCATATGTTCAATGGTCCGTTGAATATTTTGGTCCGCCCCGCGGCACGACCGATGGGCGCCTTGGACAAGATCGAGGATATCGAGAACACAGAACTTCTTGGCGTGGGAAAAATGGTCGAGTTCACGCCCCAGCAGCTTCTATCGTTCGATGCGTGCCTGAAGTGTGGACGGTGCCAGGAGGCATGTCCTGCCAACATCAGCGGCATGGACTATTCGCCGCGTGATCTCGTCCAAATGCTTCGCAAGGGCATGAACAATGCCCTGCTGACAGGCGATGCCGCGGCGGATGGCGATGTGCTTGGACCTGTTGTCCCTGAGTTTTATTCATGGCAATGTACCACCTGTGGCGCATGTATCGTCAAGTGCCCTGTCTTTATCAATCCCGTGGATGAGGTGGTTGACCTGCGCCGCTTCCAGGCGTTGACCAGCGGTAAACTTCCGAAATCCATCTCTGACCTGCTCCGCAACTTCGAGCGGCAGGCAAATCCGTGGGGCATCCCCGCCGACCAGAAAATGGATTGGGCGAAAGACCTGAACGTGCGCGAACTTGCCGAAGGCGATGAAGTGGACGTGCTGTACTTCGTCGGGTGCGCGGCATCATACGATCAGCGCAATAAAAAGGTGGCACGTGCGTTTGTTAAACTGATGGAGAAAGCGAACATTGACTTTGGTGTGCTCGGCTTCGACGAGATGTGCTGCGGCGAAACCGCACGCCGCATGGGGCATGAGTACATGTTCCAGGAATTTGCCAAGCAGAACATCGAAACCTTCAGCAAGATCAAGTTCAAACGGATCGTCACGGCTTGTCCGCATTGCTTCAACACGCTCAAGAACGAATACCCGCAAATGGGCGGTGATTACAAGGTGATGCACTACACCGAACTGCTGAAGGAAGCGAACCTCCCCGCGCCAAGCGCAAATGGGAATGGCGTGCACGGCAAAGTGACTTATCATGACTCGTGCTATCTTGGTCGCTACAACAACATTTACAATCAACCGCGTGACCTGCTCGCCAGGTCTGGAGTGGAAAACGTGGAGATGGCACGCAAGCTGGAAGACAGCTTCTGCTGCGGCGGCGGAGGCGGCGGCATGTGGATGGAAACCGATGTCACCACCCGCATCAATCATCGCCGCCTGCAGGATGCCCTCGATGCCAAAGCAGATGTGGTTGCCACCGCCTGCCCCTACTGCATGATCATGTTCGAGGACGCGATCAAATCCAAGGCGCTTGGCGAAAAAGTCAAAACGATGGACATTGCCGAGGTGCTGGAGAAGCAATTGGAACTTTAGTAAGGAAGTACTGTAAAATTACTGCCACAGGGCGCATAAATCTTTGTGCCCCTGTGGCAGTTTTATTCTCAAAGCAAAGGAGCAGTCTCATGCTTGACTTCAATTCCAAATTTGGACGCACGATAAAAAAGCATCTTAAGAGCCAGTATTTCGTCTGGCTGACGACGGTCGATGCGCAAGGCACCCCCCAGCCTCGACCTGTCTGGTTTATCTGGGAGGATGATTCCTTTTTGATCTTCAGCCAGCCCAATGCGTACAAGGTCAAGCACATCAAGAATAATTCCAAAGTGTCCCTAAATTTCAACACCTCCGATGAGGCAGGTGAAAAGGATGTGATCATCTTTATCGGGGAGGCTGTCATGGATAAAAAGGTTCCGCCTGCACATGAAGTCAAGGCTTATTTGAAGAAATACAAGACAGGCATTATCGGTCTGAACATGACCCCTGAAGGCTTCAGTGAAGAATATTCCACAGCCATCAGAATCAAACCAACGGAAGTCCGAGGTTGGGTGTAAAATACTTCTCACTCTTGAGGAGGAGTATTCATGAAGGAAACGATTCGCACGCTTCATCCTGAGAAGAAGCAGGGCGTTAACATCAGCAGGGAAAAATACGAGATCATTCGGAAGGCAATCTTTTCCACTTTACAACAAAACAAGGAGATGCCTTTCATGAAATTAGCCCGCGCAGTCGAAAAGGAACTGCGCGGCACATTCGAAGGGTCGGTCACCTGGTATGTGACCACCGTCAAACTGGACATGGAAGCGCGCGGAGAGATCAAGCGCGTTCCCAACTCACGCCCCCAACTTGTAAAACTTGTAAAATAAATTTGGTATTGACCAGCTTGCTGGTCAGATATAAATACCGGCAGCCCATTATTTATTTCAACTCAAAAGGACCTCGTATGGCGGATACACCGAATTTTGACATCCAACAAGCACACAAATATTTTTCAGCCGATTGTTTCAATAAAACATGGGACCATATTGACAAGGATGGCAATCGTTCCACAGAGGAGAGCATGGAGATGCTTCACACAGCCATCGCTTCCCTCTGGCATTGGACACAACGGGAGGATGTCACCCCGAAGAACCTGTCCATTGGGTATTGGCAGGTCTCGCATGTGTATTGTCTGCTCAAACAGCCGAACAACGCACGCAGATATGGCTTGTTATCGCTGCAATACGCCAAGGAACTATCCCCCTTTCTAAAAGGGACTGCGTATGGAACGCTTGCCCGAGCAGAGATGCTCGCGGACAAGCGTGTTATTATGAAGGAGTATCTTGCCAAAGCGCATGAACTGCTGACACAAATCGAAGGGGAGGAAGACCGCCAGGCTCTGGCAAAGGATCTGGCAACCATCCGATAGAGGATCATTCCATGAATCGACTTGTTCCTGTTTCATCAAAAGAAGACATCTTCCCCGAACTTCTTGACACCCCCATCGGGCTCTTACTGGAATACCACAATCTCAACCGTGATTATGAGACGTACACGCAAGCTCAGTTGCTCGTCGGCATGTGCATGGACAACCGCAAGCATCTGCATATCCCCGACAACTTCTCGTACATCATCCGTGCGGGTGGAGCGAACCTGCGATACAGCGAGTTCAAGGTCTCGTACGCCATCGCGGTGGGAGGCGTGAAACATATCGCGTTGATCGGTCACACCAACTGCGGCATGGTCAACTTGATGGCTCGCAGAGACATTTTTATCAAGGGATTGACCGAGAACGCGGGCTGGGAAAAGGACCGGGCGGAGGAACACTTCATGCACTTCTCCCCCATGTTCGAGATCGGCAATGAAGTCGATTTTGTTTCGAGTGAAGCAAAGCGACTGCGATTACGATACCCGAAAGTTCAAGTCGCGCCGCTGATGTACAAGGTGGAAGATAATCTGTTGTACCAGGTGAAGGAGAATTAAGATGTGCCCTGTCAAGGGCCAAGCCCCTGACAGGGCAGTTTGGTTATTTTCTTATTCTCTTCTCGATCTCCATCACAACCAACACAACAAAACCAGCAGCGATGGCGATCAACAGATCAACGACACCCAACGGTTTGACTGAAAAGAACTCAGCCGCAGGCGGGATATAGAGCACAGCCAACTGCAACGAAGTGACAACCAACATCATCCAAAACAAAAGAGGGTTGGACATGACAGGCATCGCGAACGCAGACTCTTTCCCTGAGCGCGACGCCCAAGCCTGAAAGACCTGCACGAAGGCAAGGAACGTAAAGACCATCGTCTGCCATTCTTCGCGCCCGGTGAAGTAATACCACGCACCAAGTCCGAGTGCCAGAGCGCCGATCAAGGCACCCACCCAAAGCACCTGCAAGCCAGCGCCGCGCGAAAACACACCTTCCTTCGGTGAATACGGCGGACGCTTCATCGTGTCCTTTTCAGGCGCTTCCACACCCATGCCGAGTCCGAGCAAGCCATCGGTCAACAGGTTGAGCCAAAGCAACTGCAACGGCAACAGCGGGATCGGTTTTCCCAAAAACGGAGCCAGCAGCATCACCAACACCTTGCCGATATTCCCTGCCACACTAAAGCGCACGAACTTGCGGATGTTATCGTAGATCGTCCGGCCTTCTTTCACCGCCGAAACGATCGTCGCAAAATTATCGTCAAGCAGCACCATATCGGCAGCTTCCTTCGATACATCGGTGCCCGTGATGCCCATTGCCACGCCGATATCCGCGCGGCGCAGGGCAGGCGCATCGTTCACCCCGTCCCCCGTCATCGAAACGATATGCCCGTTCTCCTGCAGCGCCTGCACGATCTTCAACTTATGCTCAGGCGACACGCGTGCGAACACCCGCACTTCGTCCACCACACTTTTCAATTCATCAAAACTCAACTTCTCGAGTTCAATGCCGGTCAACACGCGCCCTTGATCTGCAATGCCCAACTGCCGCGCGATCTCCTGCGCCGTCAGCGGATGGTCACCTGTGATCATCACCGTGCGGATGCCAGCCGTCTTCGTCACAGCAACGGCATCCTTCACCTCTTCACGCGGCGGGTCGATCATGCCGAACAGGCCGACCAATACCAGCTTTTGTTCAAGATCGGTTTGGATGACCTCGGGGATCTGATTCAACAATCGGAATGCGACACCGAGCACACGCATCCCTTTCTTCGCAAGACGCTCGTTTGCCGCTTCAATTCTGGACCTCCAGCCTGCATCCAGCGTTTCAGCCTTTCCATTCACCCAAACCTGATTCGATAGATTCAAAAGCCCGTCAACACTTCCCTTGGTAAAAGCGATATAGCGATATTGGCTGACATCGATACCCACAAGCATGGGCTCGTCGTATTCTTTTAAGTGATGGACAGTCGTCATACGCTTGCGATCCGAGTCAAACGGAAATTCTGCTGCACGTGGAAACGATAGGTCAAGCGACGATTTCCAATATCCCATCTTCGCCGCGGCAGCCACCATGGCGCCTTCGGTCGGGTCGCCGATCGTGTGATAACGGTCATCGCCCTCATCAACAAGACGGGCGTCATTGCACAACGCGCCGCCGATGGCTGTCAGCGAGAGGGAGGATTGGGCTGGCGTGCCCAGGTTGCGGGTCGCATGAATCGAACCGTCGCGTTCCATCAGGGCAGTCAGGTCAAGTTCATGGTCAGCCACATCCAGCACTGTGACGGTCATCCTGTTTTCCGTCAGCGTGCCTGTT
Source organism: uncultured Anaerolinea sp. (assembly GCA_964436455.1). Lineage (GTDB taxonomy): Bacteria > Chloroflexota > Anaerolineae > Anaerolineales > Villigracilaceae > Defluviilinea. The sequence continues at coordinate 19,197 of CAYTDB010000064.1, forward strand.
TTATCAGAACAGATCACGGTCACCGAACCGAGCGTTTCAACCGCGGGAAGTTTGCGAATGAGGGATTTCTTGGCAAGCATGCGCTGCGCGCCAAGCGCGAGCGTTATGGTGACCACAGCGGGCAGCCCTTCAGGGACGATCGCCACCGCAACACTGACCGCCGTGAGCAGCATGTGACGAAGTTCATCGCCGCGCAACAGACCCAGCACTGCGATAAGAAGTGCAATGACAACACCAACGATGGCTAGATTTTTTCCAAGCTGGTCGAGACGCTTTTGGAGCGGTGTTTCTTCATTTCCGCTTTGTTGAATGAGGTCGGCGATCCTGCCGAGTTCTGTTTGCATGCCTGTGGCAACGACCAACGCGAGACCACGTCCCTGCGTGATGATGGTTCCCATGTAACCCATGTTGCGGCGGTCACCGAGAGGCAGGTCGTCACCAGAGAGTGCATTGCTCTGCTTTTCAACAGGTTCCGACTCGCCTGTGAGCGCGGCTTCCTGAATTCGGAGGTTAACCGCTTCAAGCAAACGGATATCAGCAGGCAGAACATTTCCCGTTTCAAGCTGGATAATGTCGCCGGGCACAAGCTCGCGGGCGGAGATCTCTTGGAGGGTTTTGTCGCGCAGGACCCGCACGTTCGGCACGGACAGTTTCTTGAGCGCGGCAATCGCCTGTTCCGCGCGGTATTCCTGGATAAAGCCAAGGATGGCATAAAGAATAACGATGGCAGAAATCGCGATGGTGTTCTTCAGGTCGCCCAGCAAGCCAGCGACCACCGCCGCCGCGATGAGGATCAGCACCATCGTGGCAGTTAGTTGTTCCCACAATATTTTGAGCGGTGTGCGCCCGCCTTTTTCGACAAGCTCATTGCGCCCGTATTGTTTGAGACGCGACTCCGCTTCAGTTTGGGCAAGACCCGTTTCGGGTCCCGTTTGAAGCGCTTCGAGGGATTTATCAACTGTTTGGGTGTGCCAGTTCATTGTGAGTCCAATCTATTGTTTTTTGAACGTATCCATGCAAAAGCAGGGATGTGTGCCCGGTAATGGTAAATCAAATAGGATGCCATCGCCAGAACGCCGAGCGTAAAGACAAGCGGCAGGTGCGTTTTGATGTAATCGCTGATCAACATCCATTCGTGGCCGAGAATATAGCCTGCACCGATCAAGAGTGTACACCAAGCATATGCTCCAATGAAAGTGGCAACGAAGAATTTCGGGAAGGGAATTTTGACAATTCCTGCAGGGATGCTGACAAGGGTTCGAATGCCAGGCAGGACACGCCCAAACATTACGATGCCTGCGCCCCACCTGCGGACCTGTTCCTCCACACGCTCGATATAGCGCAGGTCTATGCGGAACATTTTTGCAAATTTTTCGATCAATGGGCGACCGCCAATACGCGCCACCCAATAGGTGATGGATGCGCCCATGGCACTTCCCAAGCCTGCATACAAACCTGCCAGCGGGATGAACGTGGGAGAGATACCGTGATTTTCAATGAGCAACCAGCCTGCGAAGGCAAGGATGATCTCGCTGGGCGTGATCCCTGTGGCGTTCTCGAAGATCATCAAACCAAAGACACCCAGCCAGCCGAACTGATCGAAGATGGTTTGGAGTGCGGAGAGAATGGTTTGTTCAATTGTATCAAGCATTCTGTTTTCCTCAATATTTCATGCTCTTGCAGGGGCGTAGCCGCTGCAAGAGCGGTTTGTAAACAAAAAGACCACCGCCAATTCACTTTCTTGGCGATGGTCTTGCCTTTTGTTGAACAGCCGAGACCGAAGTCTGTATTGACGACTGTGCATCCCGTTGCCGGGCGGCTACTCCCCATCGGGGGATTCGCGCATTATACAGTGGTTCTACCACCGTAAACGGTGGTTAAGAATCTTCTTATCAAACTGGCTGCGGCATGGTTTGCGCAACCCGCAGCGCAGAACGGATCATCAAATACTCCGTGATATTCTCCGCAGTGACGAGCCCAACGAGTTGACCACCATGGGTGACAGTCAGTGTCTTTGTGCCCGTCTCCTGTAATTTCATGAGCGCCATTTCGAGCATGTCATACGAATCGACTTCGGGCAGGTCGCGGCGGATGAAATTCATGACAGGCACGGACTGTCCATGCTGTGTGAGCGCCAGCATGAACGCATCTCTCTCAAGGATACCTGCCACTCGTCCCGTGGCATCGACTACGGGGAAGTCGTGCTGTGAGCCTGACAGAATGAGCGCCACCACCTGTGACAGGTTATCGCCCGGCGAAAGCGATTTGAAATCTGTGAGCATTGCGCGGGTGACGGGGATTCCGCTGACAGAGTTCTTCATCTGCACCATGCTGGCTTCCTGTGAGGCACCGATGTACACAAAGAAGGCGATGAAGAGCAGGAACGGATTGCTGAACAGACCAATGAATCCCAACAGGAACGCCATGCCCTGACCAACATTCGCGGCAATCTGGGTTGCACGGACATAATCCATGCGCATGGCAAGGATTGCGCGAAGCACACGTCCACCGTCCATGGGGAAGGCTGGGATCAGGTTGAACAACACCAGCGAGATGTTCACCACCATCAATCTTTCAATGAAGGAGCCTGAGGCGATGGTCAGTTCTGTGAGGGGGACCAGTCCATTCGTCAGGAAAAGAACCGCAAACAAGATTGCGGCGATGACCACGTTGACGGCAGGTCCCATCAATGCGACCCACAGTTCCTCGATCGGCTTCTCAGGCATGCGCTCCAAACGAGCCACGCCGCCAATGGGATACAACGTGATATCGCGGGTTTTGATCCCGTATTTGCGGGCGGTCAAGGCGTGACCATACTCATGCAGCACCACACAGCCAAACAACGCAAGGATGAACAAAATGCCGTTTAGCACCTCACCCCAGTTTTGATGCTCGACCCAGTGACTGTAGCCCACCCAGCCGATCAACAAGATGAAGGTGGCGTGTACGAACACGTCGATCCCTGCAAAACGTCCAAGTTTCCATTGCCATTTCATTTTCTCAACTCCACATTATCCTGGTCTTGAAGACCTTTGGGGTCCTTTATATTCTTACAACACCCACATTTTAAAAAGGCTTTATAAGAATACTGTTTAAAACATCTCTCAAGAACTATCAGAATCAAAGAAAAAAGACCCGCATATCGCCTGATCTACGGGTCTGGATCGAAACTCTTAGTTTTATTTAATCAGACCAAGCTTCTTCCCCGCTTCGCCGATGACATCCATGGCGCGTTCGATCTCGCTCGGCTCGTGCGCGGCAGTGACCGTGGCGCGCAGGCGGGCGAGCCCCTGCGGAACGGCTGGCGAAGCGACAGGCAGCACAAACACATCGTTGTGTTGGGCTTCGCGGGTCATGGCAAATGCCATATCATCCTCACCGCACAACACCGGGACGATGGCAGTCTCGGTCAACATGGTGTCGAAGCCCATGCTTTTGAGCCCGCCGGTGAATTGTTTTGAATTTTGATTCAATCGTTCGATTCGCCAAGGTTCGTCGAGAATGACCTTGAAGGCTTCGTTGGCGGCGGCGGCTTGCGCAGGCGGCAATGCGGCGGAAAACATATAGGCGCGGCTCCAATTTTGCAGGTAGGTGACCAATTCCTTTTTCGAGGCAACATAACCGCCAACGGAGGGAATCGTCTTGCTTAGGGTCCCCATTTTGATATCGATCACATCACCGAGGCCAAAATGTTCCTCAATGCCTGTACCTGTCTTTCCAAGCACTCCAACGGAATGTGCCTCATCAACCATCAGCCAGGCGTTGTACTTCCTGCACAACTCCACCGTCTTCGGCAGGTCAATGATATCGCCGTCCATGCTGAACACCGCGTCTGCAATCACCATTTTGGCAACATCCTGAGGCGCGTTCTTGAGCAAACCCTCGAGATGTTCCATATCGTTGTGCCTGAAACGGCGGAACTCCGCACCGGACATCAAACAGCCGTCCACAATGGAGGCGTGGTTCAACTTATCCGAAAACACGTAATCGCCGCGCCCCATCAACCCTGAGATGACCGTCAGGTTGGTGACATAACCTGATGAGTACGTGACCGCCGCTTCGGCGTGTTTGAAATGGGCGATCGTCTCTTCGAGTTCCTTGTGGAGCGTCAGCGTGCCAGCCAGCATGCGCACGCCGTTGGTACCCGTGCCGAATTCGTCCACGGCTTTCTTCGCGGCTTCGTTGATGCGCGGGTGCCCGACCAGTCCGAGGTAACTGTAGGAAGCGTACATCCCCATCTCACGCCCATTCACGCGCACCTTCATCCCCGGCAGAATCTCAGCCACGGGCATGTTTAGATAATACAGGTCTTCCGATTTAAGCCTTGCAACCCGGTCTGTGATCGCCCGGACGCGGCGGGTTAAAGAATCATCTGTGTTATGAAAATCCATAAGAGGCATCCTCCGAAAAAGATAGACGCAAGTTTACCAGAGACTCAGAAAGTTGAGAGAGTTCCAGCGGCAGGTGTGACCGGCTTGCCCATACGCGCCGATTCAAGCAAAGCCGTGATCACAGCCACATTCGCACGACTGTCATCCAGCGATACCAGTGAGTTCTTACCCATCAGGATCGCATCTGCCATATCCTCCACTTCGCCAATGTACAACTCCTGTCCCTTTACGGTAATGGTCTCGGTCCTTTCTTCACGGGTCAGGTAGAGCTTTTCATTGACCCCCGGCTTGAACGGATGCGGGATATTCAATGTCCCTTCGCTCCCGACGATCTCCATGAAAGCGTGGAACGGGATGACAAAACTGGAGTCGAACTGCGCGATGACATCCTCCCTGAACCGCATCTGACCGGCGAACGTATCATCGATTCCTGTATCACCCGTAACCTGCCAGCCAAACACTTCAAGCGGTTCCTCCCCGAGAACGCTCCTGGCATAACTGATGGGATAACAGCCCACATCCCAGATGCTGCCGCCTCCCCATTCGGGATTCAAGCGCACATCACCCTCATGCGACAACACAAAACTGAACGATCCGCGGATCAACTTCACGGCTCCGATCGAACCGCTCTTTACGATCTCCTGCACCTTCAACGTCTGCGGATGATGGCGGTACATGAACGCCTCCGTAACGACACGTCCGTGCCTATGCGCGGCGGCCTTGATCGCGTCCACCTCGTCCACACTTAAGGCAATGGGCTTCTCGCACAACACATGCTTGCCCGCTTCCACAGCCCTGATCGTCCACTCCGCATGGAGGTGATTTGGAAGAGAGTTGTAGATCACGTCAATATCGGGATCGGCAAGTAAAGACTCATACGAGCCATACGCGCGCTCGATCTTCTTCTCCTTGGCATACGCATCAGCCGATGTTTGTGAACGGGAACCAACTGCCAAAAGATGATTTCGTTTGGAAACCTGAAGCGGAGGAATGAGCGCACGGTTGATGCGCGCCGTGGAAAGTAATCCCCAATTAAGTTTTTTAGATGTCATGATGATCTGCCTTTACAATATTTATCCATATTACGAGTCTGCGGGTTGTGAATTCCAGAGGTTCCAAAATCACCCAGCCAGCTTTTTCAATTCCTCTTCACCAATAATGTTAATTCCCAGCGACTTCGCCTTATCGAATTTGGAGCCGGGGTTTTCCCCAAGCACCAGATAACTCGTCTTTTTGCTGACGCTGTCGGTCACCTTGCCGCCATGGGATTCGATGAACGCCTTCGCATCATCGCGCGAGAAAGCAGGAAGCGTCCCTGTCACAACGAACGTCATCCCCGCAAACGCATCCGACTTGGGACCTGCGACATTCGACTCTCCGCCTTTCGGCCACATCCCCACTGACTTCAGCTTTTTCAACACGTTTTGATTCGCAGGGCGTGCAAACCAATCCACAATGGATTCGGCAATGTTCGGACCAACCCCCTCGATTTGCATCAAGTCATCCACTTTGGCTTTTGAGAGCGCATCCACATTTTCAAATTTGCGCGAGAGGTCGCCAGCCATCACCTCGCCCACGCCGCGGATTCCCAAGGCGGAAATAAATCTCGCAAGCGATTGCTGTTTTGAATTCTCAATGGAGGTCAACAGGTTGTCAGCCTTCTTATCCTTGAAACCTTCGAGCGCGAGAAGCTGCTCCTTCTTCAGTGTGTATAAATCCGCCACATCCTTGACCAATCCTTCTTCAATCAACTGCTCCACGATCTTGATGCCCAGCCCGACAATGTCCATGGTGCCGCGCGAGACGTAGTGCTCGATATTCCGCACCAATTGCTCAGGGCACGCGGCGTTGACACAATACCATGCCACCTCCCCTTCGAAATGTTCAACAGGCTGATCACAGGCGGGACATTTCGTCGGCGGCTTGAACTTTTTCTCTTTGCCCGATCGTACATCCACCACGGGACCGATCACATACGGAATCACTTCCCCCGCGCGTTTGACCAATACGCGGTCCCCCACGCGGATATCCTTTTCAGCGATGAAATCAAAGTTGTGCAGTGTGGCGCGTTCCACGATCACGCCGCCGATCTCAACCGGCTCCAGCACCGCATAGGGAGTCAACACGCCTGTGCGCCCCACCGCAACACCAATATCATTGAGTGTTGTTGTCACCTCACGCGCAGGGAACTTGAAGGCGATCGCCCCGCGCGGATCCTTGCCCACAAAGCCCAGCTCGCCCGCAAGCGTCAGATCATCGATCTTGATCACCATGCCGTCCGCTTCGTAGGGCAAATTGTCACGTCCTTCATTCCACGTCTCGGTGTATGCGATCGCATCCTCCAAGGTATCGAAGCGTTTCGCCACATCCGTCACAGGGAAGCCCAGCGCTTTAAGATACTCCAAAATCTCCCACTGCGATGTCGGCACCGTCCCGCCTTCCGAATGGACGATCTGATACACCAGCAGCGTGATCGGACGCGATGCCGTCAACTTCGGATCCAACTGGCGCAATGCCCCTGCCGCTGTATTCCGTGGATTTTGATACGTTTTCTCGCCCGCCTCTTCGAGCTTGCGATTCAACTCCTCGAATTCCTTGTTCGGGATGAACGCTTCGCCTCTCACGACCAGATAGCTGGGTACCCTCACCCCTGACTCCACGGGTATCCGGAGCGGAATCGCCCGCACCGTCCGCAAATTGGACGTGATGTCCTCGCCCACTTCCCCATCGCCGCGTGTGGCACCCTGCACGAAGAGTCCATCACGGTAATGAAGCACAACTGACAAGCCATCGATCTTCGGCTCGACCACAAACTTCGCCTTCTCCACACGGTCATCGATCTTCGAGACGCGTTCGAGCCAGGCCCGCGCATCGTCCGCGCCGAAGGCATTTGCCAAAGAGAGAATGGGAGCGGGATGACGAACCTTCTCGAAACGGTCAGCAGGTTTGGCACCGGCACGCTGCGTGGGCGAATCGGGCGAGATCCAATCCGGGTGCTCGGCTTCGATCTGCTTGAGCTCGTTCATCAGCCTGTCGAATTCCCTATCGCTGATGATCGGCGCATCCTTGACATGATAGAGATAGTTATGTCTGCTGATCTCTGACTTGAGTTGTTCGTAATGGGAGTGGAGGGAGGTGTCCATGCGTTAATTATAGTCGAATGAAATGATCGAGGCAGGGTCATCCCTGCCATAATAAAAACGGTATAAACAAATCTTGGGGGCAGTATCTTGAACTGGCATATTTTAATTATGATTTATCTCCACTTGAGTTGTATAATATTCATAAAGTTTGAAAGGTTGTGTTCATCGGAAGGTATCGAAAGAAGGTGGCTATGAAACCGATCGACGATGTGGCAGTTAAGCACACCCCAAAGATTTTTGTTGTCTGTGATCAGGGCGATACGGCGCCTATATGGGGTTATATTCTCCAACAGCAGGGGCTGAGCGTCATTCTTGTACACAGGGTCGAGAAGGCGCTTGAACGCTGGTCAGCAGAAATGCCTGATCTGATCGTGATCGATATCGAGGTTGCCAGGCATGACCCTCTCGAGCTCTGCAAAAAGTTCCGGGCCATCAGTGAAGCTCCGATCCTGGTTTTCCTTCCCTCGTATCATGAAACGCAGATCCTGGATGCCTATGCGAGCGGCGGTTCTGACGTCATCATCAAGCCGGTCAGTCCCCCCATTTTCCTGGCGAAGATACAGGCCTGGGTGCGGTGCGCGCGGATCATGCCCCCCGATGATTTGAACCTTGTGAAAGCGGGAAGGTATCGTCTGATCACTCTGCTGCGATGCATCGTGGATCCCAATGGAACGCGGATCCAATTAACCAACCTTGAATTCCGATTGTTGCAGCTGCTGATGAGTCGCCCGTCGCATATCTTCATAGCGCAGGAGATCATCGATGCCATCTGGGAAGGATATGGGAAGGGAGATCACATACTTCTTAAAAATGTCGTCTACCGCTTGCGCAAGAAGATCGAGAAGGATCCGGGCAATCCTGTCATCATCCAGACCTGGCCCGGAGGCTATTCTTTCAATGGATAGACACCTGCACTGGTTGTGAGAAATGTAACTTTCTGCGACCTACTATGACCG
>CAYTDB010000065.1:0-27356 GCA_964436455.1 uncultured Anaerolinea sp.
AGGCGAGCCGACCGCGGGCATCTACGGTTTCGCACGCGAACTGCTCCGCATTCTCGAACAGGAAAAGCCCGAATACATCGCGGTTGCCTTCGATGTCGGCAAGACCTTTCGCGACGAACTCTTCCCCGAATACAAAGCCACACGCGAAAAAATGCCCGACGACCTGCGTCCGCAGATCGAGCGCATCCGTAAGATGGTGGACGCCTTCAACATCCCGCGCCTTGAAATGGAAGGCTTCGAAGCGGACGATGTGCTTGGCTCCGTTGCGCGCATCGCCAACGAACAGGGGCTTGGCGTCAAGATCATCACCGGCGACCGCGATCTTTTGCAATTGGTAAACAACCGTACCACCGTCTATCTCGCCGGCGATGACCAGAACTACATCCGTGATGAAGATGTGGTAAAAAAACTTGGCGTGCTTCCCAATCAGGTCGTGGACTATAAAGCCATCGTTGGAGATAAATCCGATAACATCCCCGGCGTAATGGGTGTCGGCGAAAAGACCGCCATCAGTCTGCTTGAGAAGTATAAAACGCTCAATGGTATCTATGAACACATAGACGAGGTCGAAAAACGCTGGAAGACCAAGCTCGAAGATAACAAAGAGAATGCCTATCTCAGCCGCGACCTGGCACAGATCAAGACCGATCTCAACATCAAACTGGATCTGGACCATGCCAAAGCGCATGATCTGGATATTCCAGCCATAGAAGCCTTTTTCAAGGAAATGGAATTCCGCACGCTTCTTAAGACGCTTGAGAAGGTTACTGGTCAATCGACCTCTTCCTCCCCGTCAACTCCCGCTTCGACCACGAGCGAAACGAGCGCCCGCTCTCCGCTCAGCGCGACGCCAAAACCCGGACAACAGATGTCCATGTTCACGAACGAACCGCAGGTGATCTCAACACCGGTACCAAGTCTGGATCTTCAAGTCAACATCGTGGACAGGGAAGATAAACTGGCAGACCTGGTTAAAACACTGAACAAAGCCAACATTATTTCCTTCGATACCGAGACCACCTCCACCGAAGAAATGAAAGCAGACATTGTCGGCATCTCGCTGGCGCTCAAGGAAGGCGAAGGCTACTACATCCCCATTGGCCACAACACAGGAACAAACCTGCCGCTCAAAAAAGTATTATCTGCGCTCGAAGCGCCATTGACAAATCCCAAAATCGGTAAGATCGCGCACAATGCCAAGTACGATTACATCGTCCTTGCGAAGTTTGGGCTGGTTGTCTCCCCGCTCACCTTTGACACGATGCTCGCCGAGTTTATCATTGACCCATCTTCAAGAAACCTGGGGTTGAAGAATCTCGCCTTCGTCAAACTCGGCGAAGAGATGACCCACATCGAAGAGTTGATCGGTAAAGGCAAAAAACAACTCAGCATGGCAGACGTGGCGATTGAGTCTGTTGCCCCGTATGCAGTGGCGGATGCCGAAATTCCATTGCGATTGATGGAACTTCAGATCAAGGACCTCAAGCACGTGGGAGGCGAGAAGTTGCTCGATGAAATTGATCTTCCGCTTACACCTGTCCTTGCCAGCATGGAAATGGAAGGTGTCCTGCTTGACTTACCCTTCCTCAAACAAATGTCCGATGAGTTGACACAGCGACTTTCCGAGATCGAAAAACAAATATTCGAATCCGTCGGCAAAACCTTCAATGTTAACTCCACGCAACAACTCTCTGATGTACTTTTTGTTCAACTCGGTTTGGAACCACCCGATAGAGGCAAGAAAACCGCCAGCGGGCATTACTCCACTGCGGCAGGCGTGCTTGATCTGTTAAGCGGCAAGCATCCCGTTGTGGATTGGGTATTGGAACACCGCGAACTCTCAAAGTTAAAGTCAACCTACCTTGATGCGCTTCCACTCGCAGTGGATGAAAAGACCGGGCGCGTGCATACATCTTACAGCCAGATCGGAGCAGTGACGGGACGATTATCCTCGAACAACCCAAACCTGCAAAACATCCCCATCCGCACCGAAACGGGACGCAAAGTCCGCAATGGATTCATCGCGGGCAAGGGTAATGTCTTATTAGCAGTTGACTACTCCCAAATCGAACTCCGCATCGTGGCACACATGGCACAGGATGAAGCCATGTTGGCAGCATTCCGCGCAGGGGAGGACATCCACGCCACAACAGCTGGAGCGATCTACGGCGTGGCACCCGAAGCGGTCACAAAGGAAATGCGCCGTCACGCCAAAGCGATCAACTTCGGACTCATCTATGGCATGTCCGCGTTTGGGCTCACTCGTTCGACAGAATTGACTCTTGCCGAAGCAGAGACTTTCGTCAAAACCTATTTCGAAAAATTTCCCGGTGTGAAGAAATATCTCGATGGCATCCGCAAACAAGCCGCCAGCCAGGGATATGTCGAGACACTGCTTGGGCGGAGAAGATACTTCCCGGCATTGCAGAGCAAGCAAAACGTCCAGATGAAGAACCGGGAGGAACGCGAAGCCATCAACGCTCCCATTCAAGGTACAGCGGCAGATATCATGAAGATCGCCATGCTGAAGATCCCCCACGCACTGGAAGATGCTGGGCTGAAAGCAAAGATGCTTTTACAAGTGCATGATGAGATCGTACTCGAATGTCCAAAAGAGGAATTGGAGATAACGTCGAAGGTCGTAAAGCAAACCATGGCGAATGCCTTTCTCTTAAGCATCCCGCTTTCCACCGAGGCAAGATATGGAAAGAACTGGGGCGATATGAAGGTGATCTAATACTGGTTTTCCTTCCCAAAAAATAACAATGCAATCAATACGAAACTAAGCAATTTGTAGGTCATGCTGCAAGCGTGACCTAAGATATAATAGCCTCCATGCCCGGACGAGAAGACATTTTCCAAAAAGCAATGAACGAGGGACATTCCTTCGCGTGGGACCAGGAGTGGAGCAAGGCTGCCACAGCCTACCGCAACGCGTTGCAGGAAATGCCCGACCACCCCAAAGCCCTTAACAGCCTGGGGTTGGCGCTGTTCCAACAGGGTGAATTCGATGAGGCAATGCAGATCTATAAACGTGTTGCGCAGGTTACACCGAAAGACCCCGTTCCCATGGAAAAACTTGCGCAACTGCTCGAACGCACGGGTCACCTCAAGGAAGCCATCGACGCCGCGCTCAGGGCCGCCGACCTTTTCCTGAATCAGCGTGATGTTGATAAAGCCGTCGAGAACTGGGTGCGCGTCACCTCCCTCGACCCCGAACATATTCTCGCCCACTCCCGCCTTGCGCTTGCCCATGAACGTCTCGGGCACAAACAACAGGCAGTTGCGGAATACATCGCGGTTGCCAGTCTCGTCCAACGCACGGGCAACATGGAAAAAACCATCGAGCTTGTCGGCAAGGCAATCAAGCTCATGCCTGAAAGTGCCGAAGCAAAACAGGCACAGACACTGTTACGCTCCGGCCAACTCCTCCCTAAGCCATTACGACCGAAGGGCGGGACAGGTCCCATCGCGATGGCTCAGGTCAAGCAATTGGACAAGCCGAAGAAGGAAGCCGATTCAGGACTGGACCCGATAGCGGAAGCGCGCCAAAAAGCCTTAACTCGTCTGGCAGAGATCCTCTTCGAATATTCCACCGACGATGGAGCCTCCACTCAGCAGGCACGCCGAGGTATGCAGGCTCTCATGCGCGGTACAGGACAGTTGAACCTGCACCAGAACGAGCAGGCGAAGGTTGTCCTCCATCTCGGTCAGGCAATCGACCTGCAATACAAGGGCAAGGATATACAAGCCGCCGAGGAACTCGAACACGCCCTCGAAGCAGGCTTCACTCACCCAGCCTTGTACTTCAACCTGGGTATGATCCGCACTACGGAAGATAGACAGGAATCTGCCCTGCGCCACCTTACGCACGCGGTCAAACATAACGACTTCAACCTGGCAACACGTTTGTTGATGGGACAGATCGACCAAAAACTAGGGCGCCTGCAACAAGCCTCCATCGAATATCTCGAAGCACTGAAACTCGCAGATTCGATGGTTGTCCCTGCCGAACATGCGGATGAGATCCGTCAGATGTATGAACCGTTCATCGAAGCGCAGTCCTCCCAAACGGACGATGAGGCACTCAAACGTGTGTGCGATAACATCAACGGTCTGCTCATGCGCAAAAATTGGCGCGACCACTTGCACAAATCCCGCGAACAAATGCCCAAAAGCGACATGCCCATGCCGATCGCGGATGTCATTCTGCAGGCACAATCCAGTCATGTGCTCGAAGCAATCAATTTTGTTCACCAACTGGCGCGTGCCGGGCAGATACGCTCAGCCATGGAAGAGGCATACTACGCCATCACAACCGCCCCTACGTACCTGCCTCTCCATACCCTGATGGGTGACCTGCTCGTGCGCGAGAACCATACACAGGAAGCCATCGCGAAGTTCACCGCAGTGGCACAGGCATATAGTGTACGGGGTGAAACAGCGCAAGCGACAAAGATCCTGAAACGCGTCATCCAGCTCTCTCCGATGGACCTGAAGGCACGCACAAAATTGATCGACCAGCTTGTGGCACGCGGTCAGGTGGACGATGCCATTCGTGAATACACCGAGTTGGCGGATATCTATTATCGTCTTGCCGATCTCGATAACGCACGCAAAACCTACACGACCGCCCTGCGTGTCGTACAGCAAGCCGGTGCCGATCGGAAGTGGAATGTTCACATCCTGCAGCGCATGGCGGATATTGATATGCAGAGATTGGACTGGAGACAAGCCATCCGCGTATTCGAGCAGATCCGCACCCTGCGCCCTGATGATGAAGGCACACGCAAGAACCTGATCGACCTGAGTCTGCGTCTTGGGCAGCCGGCACAAGCCGCGGCTGAACTTGAAAGTTACATTTCCTTCCTGCAGGGCAGCAATAACCGGGCACGTGTGGTGACATTCATCGAAGAACTGCTCCAGGAACGCCCGGACGATGCGACTCTGCGTCGCAGCCTGGCACAGGTCTACCACGAAGCAGGACGCGTGGAGGATGCAGTCAAGGAACTCGATGTACTGGCCGAATCCATGCTCGATGCTGGCAAAAAGGAAGAGGCAGTGGTCATCATCAACCAGATCCTTTTGATGAGCCCGCCAAACGCATATCAATATCGTCAATTGCTGATGCAGTTACAGGGGTAATAAAAAAAACACAGGTTCGTGGAGTTGTAAACTTTCGCAACCCATTTATAAAAAACTTCCCGGCAATATCCGGGAAGTTTTTTGTTATACCGCACTCGGTTGGGAATTGTTTTGTGTGAAGACAGGAAGCGCAATTCTCAACCGGAGGGATTACCTATGTTCCATACCTTGCTAATGACCGCCGCCATTTCCGCCGCCACCAGAGTTACCTCCCCCATTATTGCCACCATCTCCCTGGTTACCGTTGCTGTTTTCCCCGCCGTTATTCGAACTCGGGTCACCATTTACATTGTTTGGTCCGCCATCGTTCGGGTGAGGTCCAAGTTCCTTGTCGTGCAAATTGTCAGGATCAGTATTAGGTCCACCGGGATCGGTATTGGGTCCAGCGGGGATTAAAGCGGGTTGTCCGTTCTGCGGTCCGCTTCCATCCTGGGCAGGCGGGACAAAGTCCTCTTCCTGTCCGAAGCGGAATCCATTGCGGACAGTATTGCGGAACATCTCAGGCTCGAGCAAGCCATCCTCCACCAGATTCAGGTGCAGTTGAAGCATGGTGCGGGTCTGTTCCAGGATGGGTTCAACGCCTTCCAGGGCATTTTTCATGAGCTGTTCCATCTCGCGGTATCGATATTTAAGCTGCTCTTGTAGCTGCAACAAACAGCCTTCCAGTTCCGCATCTTCCAGCTCACTGCAAATCTGAAGCGCCTGGTGAATATGCTGTTCCAGCCGCTGCCTCACCTGATCAGGCACGGGGTTTCCTTCTTCAGCCAGCTGCACCATTTCCTGAACGCGGAACTGGGCAAGTTCCATCAGACGCTCCACCTTTTCTTCTGGTTGATTCTGGAACTGAAGACTGACCGCTTCGGTCCACAATTTCAGTTGATAAAGTGGTTGATCAGGGAGGTCATCCTGGGCGGCACTGACGGCTGTCCCGCCGCCGAACAACAACCCTGTGATCACAAGTAACGTGAGAAGAATGTTCATAACAAATTGTCCTTTCGCCAGGTTGACCTTTGCCTTTTATGACGTCGGAATCAATATGCAGATACGGTCTTTGCAGGTGGTTGTGATCAATCACAAGTACTTCTATTTTCTGACATGGGGATGTGGATTTCGGCATGGATACACTGCAAACACATACCAGAATAAAAAAAGAGTGATGGTCACATCACTCTTTTGGTGCAGGGGATTAGCCCGTTCCACATGAGGAAGGCACGTGAAGATCACTCTTTTTTCATACCGCGATTACGGTTGGCAGGATTGAAACATATCCCGCCTGCATGCTAACCTTTTCTCATAAAGAAACATTCAACGGGACACGATCAACTATGGAAGAAAAGGTGCAGGTCATTGTGTTAGGCGATTCTTTGCTCATGGACAGTGTGATGATTAATCTGCAGGACGAACTGGCTCTGAGTGTGACACGGGTGGACGTATCCTGCATGGAAGACAGGGAATGTCTGAATTCCCTCGATGCGGATATGTTCCTCTTTGAACTGGATACCCCGCAGCCCGGTACCATCATCTCCCTGCTTAAGGAGTTGACCGACGCCTTGTTCCTTGCCATTGATACAAACTGCAGTCAGGTCCTCGAACTCAGCAGCACCCGTCATCCGATCGGGACGATGGAGGAACTTTGCCGCCTTGCTCAAACCAGGCTGGCTGATAAAAACCCCGTCCGAGAGGAGGTAATGAACCAAATAAACGATTGAACCCGCAAGAATCCAATCATGCTTTTATCAGGCACGCCGACCCTCGTAACCACACCTCATCAGGACCAATAACCGTAAGCACACCAGTCGGCAAGCCGCGATCGGACAAAGGTCCTGATGTCAATACCAAAGTAAAGGAGAATAAGATGAAAAAGTGGTTTGCAATTTTACTTTTGGCAGCTCTGCTCATTAGCTCGATGCCGGTGACAGCAGCGACCGAAACATCGCTTGCAGCGCATTATGGGAGGATGCAGGCTATGTTACTGGATATGGAAGGGCATCCGATCGGCTCAGCCGAGTATTGGAACAACCGACCTGATTTCCTGGTAGACCTTGCAGTGACAGATGAATGGAAAATCACGAGCATTCAGGTCTACGCAGGGATGGAACCGCCTCCGTTGAAAAAGGATAAACCGGTTCCCGGCAACTTCCCCTGCGTGCGTAAGTTTTCAAACATGCCCCAATCCGTTTTGATCCAATGTGATATGGTGGACGAATTTGCTTTTAAATGGGGTACAGATCGTTCCCGCTACATTGCCATCCATGGCGATCTGGTCAAACTGGATGCATACGGTGTTGTGATAGCAACGAACGATTTTTGGGTTTACCCACAGGAAGAAGCGGCAATCAAAACCTTCGTGCCCTGGCCCGCGCTGAAATATGGTGGATATTACACCAATGAGTTCGTTCACCCGCAGACCGGTCACTTCATTGACTCCCCTGTGGCGGGTCTCACCTATCGGACCCCGACCAGTTGGGGAACCACCGATGCGTCCGGTGCATTTGACTACTTCCCCGGTGAACGCGTGGACCTGTGGCTTGGTCCGATCTATTTGGGCAACCCCATTGCCAATCAGAAGATCTCGCCGATGAACATTTTCGAGGGTGCAGATTTAAACGACGTTCGAGTCGTCAATATGGCTCGCTTGTTGCAAAGTCTGGACGCTGATGGCTCGCCCCAGGCAGGGATCAATATCACCTATGGCGTAACTGCATGCTTAAGCTCTGCCATGATGGGAATGGACATCGGCGAAGTAGATTTCACTGATGGCTTCCAGGTGGATGAATTGATCCACACAACCATTGCCCAATGCGCTGGTAACTCAGAGGTGACCCTGATTGCCGTATCGGCTGATGATGCGATTGCCAACCTGGATCGGTCCACCAACGGCAACATGTTCCGAAAGAACATCTCCCGCACGCCAGATCTGGTCAGTTCCAAGTCCAAACTGGATATCATGACAGTTTGGTTCCCGGCGCTCAAAGCGGATGGATCACCCACCTCCATTGAATACTATGATGAGAATGGCAATCTGCTCCGCTCTGCCAATGACGCCAAGCCTGTGGTAGTAACATACACCGACAGTGTCCCTGAAACCGGTGCAGAAGATATCTTCGCCGCCATCTCACGCGATGATGGCAAGACCTTCAAACGCATGAATCTCTCCCGCGCGGCGGACAAGTCATCCTTCACTTTGGAAAACGGCCAACCCTACTTTGGCGATGCGAAAAAACCGGTTGTGCAGGTCAAGGACAACAACATCCTGGTCGCATGGACCAGCAAATTCTGCAACAGTGGGAAACCGGCTTATGCCATCAGCCTCGAAGACGAGTACCTCTACGATGATCCATTCTATACGGAAGACATCTGGGGTGTCGGTGGTCCACAGCGTTCCGTAGATTATGCTGAGTTGGAACATCCCGAAGTCGGCGAAATCCCTTACAGCTGTGTATGGGCGGCCCGCGGCACGATCGTTACCGATGCCATGATCGCCAATGGCGGTTTCTGGGCTGGTTACTCAGTCGGTGAAATTGTCTGGTTCAAGCCGGAACGCCTGACATCCGGTCGACGTGATGCCAACCAGATCTTTGCCGGCGGCGCCACCAAAGCTGGCTTTGCCATCGTCTGGCAAGAGGATCCGGAAGGTCTGCTCCCTGGCAGTGCAACTGGTCCCGGCGAGGGCTGGAGCGGTGCCACCACCAGCCACAAAACCGACATCTGGTACAGCTTCATCACCATGGCAGATTTCAGCAAGGTGGATGTCAACTTTGTCTCGGGCGGCGAGCCCCTGCATGACGATCCCGAACTCGTTGGGCGCCCGAAGACATTGGTACCCATGTCCCTGCCGGTGCGTCTTACGGACAACGCTGCTGTCAACACTGACAACATGATGGTGCAACTGGATGAATACGGCTATCCGGTGGTGGATGCCAATGGCAGCTATATTCCAGCAGACGACACCTATTCCACATCTGATGTGTCGGCCATCTCCTACGAGGCTGAAAACCTGACCAGTTGCGTGAAGTTTGAAGGCGGCGCATCGATCGTTGAACGCGATTCGTCAGAACCTGCAACCTACCATGCGCTGCCTGTTGCGCTGCCGCTTGACCACAAGGCAACCATGAATTGTACGAATTGTCATGTGCCTTTTGGGCTGCCGCCCGTGAAGGAAGCCCCCACACAAAAGTCTCCAATACCGCTGGTGGTGGTGGACGCAATGGCTCCCGAATACCTTGGCGGGTTCACGAATGCCGATTGCACAAGCTGTCACTACAATCATATAGTGCCGCGCGACCGCGTCATTCCGGTCACCCCGGGACTGGATATTGCAGCCAAGGCCGCGGAATGCAACAGCAAGGGCGGCGTCTGGAAAAACGAATTGGAAGCTTACTATCCTTATGAAGGATACCCGTATATCGCTTCGAGCGAGGAAGATGATCTTCCGGGCACGTACAAATATGCCTATCAGGTTCCAGACATGTGCACGGACTTCTACGAGTTCACCAACAATCAGGGCGAATTGAAGCGGGTCTGTATCACGGGTGACGGCAGGCTGCTCGATGGCGATACCGGCGCTTCACGTCCCAACCTGAACCTGCAAACCTACAAAAAAGCTGATAACTCCTACAGCGCCTGGGCAATCGTTGCCTATGAAGAAACCAAGGGGTTGGGCGGAGGCAACCCATTACATACCGGCGAAGGTGACTATGGTGATGAATATACGCCTGAAGAGGGCAAGAACGTCATCTACCACAGCTTCGATTTCCAGAACCCCGACCAGGTTAGCGGCGGACATATCGTCAACCTCCCCGAAACGGATGCTGATGGGAATCCGGTATATGTATTGGACGAGTTGGGCAACCCGGTTCTTGACTTCATGGGAAATCCCCAACTCGCTTATGAAAACGCCCGCCGGCCGCGATTCATTATGCAGAGCAAGAGCGGCATGGGTCCCTCCCGCACGATCATGGTACTGCTGTACAAGGAAGGCATGGAAGGCAAGGGACGCCCGTCAGACATCATGATGCGCCGGGTGTTCGTGCCTCCGACCGACAAAAGCACTGACAATCCATACCGCTTCTCGAACTTCCTGCCCGATGTCCAGAATGTGAGTACGGTCACTCCCACTGAAGTCACGGAATCCTCCGGCGACCCAATCTCGGATGATCCCTGGGGCGCTGTCAAGGTGGTACGCTGGACGCAGTCGCCTATGGATCTGGGTAATCGCTCATGGGCAAACCCCTACGAAGATGCCCGCGCCCACCGTGGCGACATCAATGGCGACTTCCTTGTCATTGGCTACACCTACACACCCAACTGGGGCGCTTACCGCAACGGCAACGACAAGTACGACTTCTTTGTAAGGCGCTCCTATGACGGTGGTGTGACCTGGACAACGGATCCCACTGGAACAGGCGTCACCCACTGTGACACCTTCACCGATCCGATAACAAAGGAAAAGACCGAAGTTTGCAACTTCTATGGACCGGGTGAGTTCGAACAGGCACGCAACGTTTCACAACTTGCCAACAACAAGATGAGCGTGATCGAACCCCGCATCGTCGGTACCCCCGGAACCATCAAGAACCTCGATGGTACATCAACAGGCAAATCTGAAGACATCAACAACCCGAACGTGTTTTACCTCAGCTTTGGAACTGCCAACAATATTCCATCGGAGTTCGACGATGATGAAGGTGAATATGCAACCCCCATGGACCTCTTCTACAGCTTTACCACCAACCTAGGCGAGAGCTATGTGGAAGTGGCATGGAACGTCAATCCCGACAGTCTGGGCAACTATGCTGGCGAGACGGTCTACCGCTGGGACTCGCTGGCAATCGGCGACTACCAACAGGGCGAGGCTCAACTGCGCATGACCCCCGACGGCTCCCGCTTCTATGCCACATGGCTCGAAGAGGGGTTTGGCAACAGCGACATTCAGTTCCGCCGGATCATGAGTGCAAGGTTCCCTGCCAATGTAGCACCCTGATGCTGCCCGATCAGTGACAGCTGAATACTAATTGGGCTGCCAATCAAATAACAAGCCGGAGGTCTCATAGCCTCCGGCCTGTATGGTCAACCAATTTGTCTGCATTATAGTTATTTATAAGTAAATCAAATAATTACTCTGGGTAACGAACAGGATTAATTATCGTCATGGAGGTACAATTAATCACCTTGCGATTTTGCAAGGTACGTTCTAAAATATCTGCACATTTCCATAATACGAAAAACAGGGAGAACATCACAGACAGTAGCATTCCACCATTGGTCAACCTTCCTACTGCTGCATATTTTCGTACTAAGCAATTCAAAAACACACTTATATTGTTCATAGATCTAACATTAGGGTGATTGACGGGCAAAAAAGTTTTAGTGGTCAACAATTTCTGGGCAAGTATATGTAACCATAGCCAAGTTTGTGAGTCCAATGAAAACACTATGAATAAATTTCTTGATTTCCTTCTCACTTTTTTGAGCCATTTTACTGGAGGTCCTGGTCCGCTGGAGCATAATTTGGTGCGGTTTAGCATTCCTTTGGTGCTATATGGTGCACTCACGGCTATTGCCTGGTCAAGACAGCGTAATCAAGACCTGCCCCGTGAAAAACTGCTGGTGTGGGGATTTGGGTTGGGAACCACAAGTGCAATCATTATGACAATTTTTGTCTCTCTTCAATTGCTGGAGGCAATCGACCGGGAATCCACTTACGTCCTCATGGTGCCCCTGGAACGGGCACTAACGATGGCATCCATCGTCGTCATCGCTGCAGCGTTTCTCCGCTATATTCAGGATGATGCGCGTCTCACTCGAATATATCTCCTTGTTGGATTGGGAGTAACTGCAATCTCCCTGATCATTGCCTTTTGGCAATGGCCCCGCTACCTGGCAACCCTCACAGAAAGCCGCTTTCACACCACCATGGTGTCAGAAGTCTTTCAGATCTTTACATCCATTCTCATCGTTGCCGTCATTGTTCTGTTGCAAAGAAAACGCAATTGGTTGACCAATGTTGTAACCGTAGCCCTTACCTTCATCCTCATGGGTGAATTGCTGTTCCTCATAAACTACGCTACAGATAAAAGCTATAACAAGATCATCTGTCCCATCGGTAATTTATTCCCCATCATGGCCATCCCCCTACTGGGTTATGTTTATCTCAAAGAGCAGGGAATAGAAAAGAAACAGGCACAGGATGCCTTGGAAGAATATCGGCTTCACCTTGAAGAACTGGTCGCTGAACGGACCGCCGAGATTGCCACGGTCAACACACAACTACAGGATGAAGTGCTGGAACGTAAAAAAGCCGAGAATGCATTTGCTCAACTCAGCCACCAGTACGAAATGATCCTGGAATCGGCAGGTGAAGGAATATGCGGCATTGACCAACAGGGCTGCTTTAGTTTTGTAAATCCGGCGGCGGCAAGAATGTTGGGCTATGCTGTGGACGAGCTTATCGGACAACCTTCCCATATAATCTGCTTAAATCCCGAAACAAAAGACGATCCTGACTCTGATGATATATGTCCCATTTGCGATGGTCATCTACGCGGCATCCCCAGCCGCGGAGATGACCGGGTATTCTGGAGGAAAGACAACACGAATTTCCCCGTCTCATTTGTGAACACCCCAACCTACGATAACGAGACGCTGACAGGCACTGTCATTGTCTTCAAGGATATATCAACGCGCAAACGGGCGGAAGCCGAGATTGCCCAACGCAATGCCAACCTGGCTGCCCAGAATGCAATTGCAGCCACACTCAGCCGGTCTCTTGATCTTATAACGATCCTCGACACATCACTCGATGCAGTACTCTCCATTGTGAAGATGGAGGCTGGTCTCATCTTTTTATGGGACTCGGCACTCGACGAGTTGACCCTGCAAAGTTATCGCGGTTCCATTTTTCAAAACGAATCGATCTCCAATAAAAAGGACTGGAGTTGTTGCAGCATGATCTCCAGGGAGGCAATGAAAAGTTTTGGGGCGGTTGTCAAACCGGTGTCGGAATGCCCGGCAGCACATGCGTCTCCGTTGGTTATTAGAGAGGGGCTGGAAACGCTTGTAAGCGTGCCTCTCGTTTCCAGCGGCAAATCATTGGGAGCACTCACCCTGGCTTCCCGGAAAGCCACCCCCGTCCAGCCACAGGAACTGGAACTCCTCACCATCATTGGTCAACAGATCGGCATGGCGGTTGAAAATGCCCACCTTTATAAGTCATCGGAGCGAGTAGCCAGGGAGTTGACCCTGCTCCATCAGATTAGCACCGTTCTCGCTTCCACGCTAAATCCAGATGAGATCTACGAACAGATCGTATTGCAATCGGTAAACCTGCTGGATTGCCAGATGGTCTGTATTCTCAACTGGGATGATGAGAACCAGACAATTAGGCTTCTTGCCAGCCACGGCATCACCGAAGCCGAAGCCGATTTCCTCCGCAGCCAGGCTGATGAATTCGATTGCCTGCAAGACCTGGTGGTTTGTCGCGAGTCGATTGTGATCGGCGACACCAAGGCAGATTCCCGCATTCCTCCATCGTGGGTGGAAAAACTCGATCTTCGGGCGATCCTTTGTGTACCAATCCGCAGCATCAGCGAAACCTTCGGTTCTCTGTTCCTCATGAACCGGCAATCTGTGCGGCAATGGCGGTATGAGGAGATCGTATTGATCGAAGCGTTTGTGAACCGTGCGGCTGTTGCATTGATGAATGCCAACCTTCATAAGCAACTCGAGTGGGCAGCAGCATTGGAAGAGCGCCAGCGTATCGCCGCAGATATGCACGACGGGTTGGGACAAACGGTAAGCTTGCTGGGTTTGCAGATTGACAGTGCCATGGAATTGATGAAAACCGGTTCGGAACAGAAGGCAGCCGAGGAGTTGTCAATGACCCGGGAAACTGTCAGGCAGGTATCTGTCGAAGTGAGGCGGTCCATTACCAGCCTTCAGCGGACACCCCAGCCGCTCCGATCCCTCCAGGAAATGTTGTCAGAACTGCCGGAAAAAATTTCCTGGGTGGATAAACCTCCGAAAGATTTCATCATCAAGTTGCAGGATCCTCTATATCTTCCCCAGGAGCAGGGAGATCAGGTATTGTTCATTGTGCAGGAGGCCTTATTGAATGCCTACCGTCATGCGAACGCACAACAGATCACCCTTACCCTGGAAAACCGAGAACAGGAAATTTGTATTTCCGTGCAGGATAATGGGAAAGGTTTTGAACAACGTGCATGGTGGGAGACCAGCCCAAATCACTTTGGTTTGGGCGTCATGCACTCCCGGGCGGCGCGTATCGGAGCGATATTGCAGATAGACTCCTCAGTCGGAAACGGCACCTGCGTCACGCTGACCCTGCCGAGGGCAGGTGGAAACAATCGTCCGATCATTTCTGATCGTGTTCCGGCAATCACAATTCAAAAACCGATTCAACAAGGGAGAACAGAATGAGCAAGACACGCGTATTACTGGTTGATGATCACTCTTTGTTCAGGGATGGGCTGGCAAGAATCTTAAGCAGCCAGATCGATTTTGAGGTTGTCGGTGAGGCAACCAACGGTCTCGAAGCAATTGCAGAAGCGCAAAAGCTCAAGCCCGATTTGATCCTGATGGATGTTGGCATGCCAGTTTGTGACGGTCTTGAAGCTACCCAGCAGATCAAGCAGGAATTTCCCAACGTCACCATCGTGATGCTTACAGTGAACGACGAAAACGAAAAACTTTTCGAAGCGATACGGAACGGCGCACAGGGCTATCTGCTGAAGAGTATCCGAAAGGAGGAGATGCTCTCGTTGTTGCAAGGTGCCATGCGTGGAGAGGCTGCCATCACCCCATCGATGGCAGGACGCATGCTGGAGGAGTTCCGCCGGCTCGACAAACAGCCAACCATCAGCCCGGAGGAGAGATATCCCATACTCACCGACCGCGAGAAAGAGGTGCTTATATTGGTTGCATCCGGCGCATCCAACAAGGACGTGGCGGAAAAGCTGATGGTCAGCATCCACACGGTCAAAAGCCACATCCGCAAGATACTGGATAAACTGCACCTCACCAGCCGACATGAAGCCGCCTCGTTCGCCCAACGGGAGGGCCTGATTCCCCGCCCCAGAAAAGATCCAAGCTGACAGCGGCATCTGCCAGTTTGCAAGTCATACCCCCATACAAAAAGAGCGATGCCGGCATCGCTCTTTTTTTGCCGGGGATTAGCCCAATTTTCCCAAAGAGCAGTCGAAAGATCGCTCTTTTTTCATCCCACGATTACGGTTGGCAGGATTGAAATGCACCCCGCCTGCGTGCTAACTTAACATCATAAAGACCTGTAAGAGAGAAAAGGTCAAAGATGGAATACACCCTGGCTGTTCTTCTGGTTTGTACATGGGTGGTGTGGAAATCAACTTTCCCATCGCCATATAAGACTTTTAATAAGGAGGTGAAAAGATTATCTGGAAAGTCCTTTTCGATAACCATGATCGATACTACTCAAGAAATGGAGATAACAAGATGAAACTAAGAATATTCAAAGTCATCTCTGTGGTGATCCTGATAGGTCTGGCAGCCACAACAGTCTTCGCAGATGATGGCACAATCTTCAGGAAAAATGTTTCCAACACACCGGAGTACGACACGGAGTATGTGTCGCTCAAGATGCTCCCGGTGTATGTGCCGGTGCAGTCATCGGGCGGCGAACTTCTCGGAACCATCGACTACCTACGGGATGATGGTGCAATTGCCGAGACAGTGGAATATGTTCAACCACTGGTCATGTCCTACCAAGATGGACCCGTCACGCACATCGAAGAGTATGAGGCATTTCCCGGACATGGCGCACGCGATTCCTACGTGGCAGTGAGCCTCGATGGCGGCGCGACATGGAAGCGCACCAACGTTTCCAATTCTGCCAAGCGCTCCTCCATCAAGATCAATCGGAAACCCTACCCGGGTGATACCCTGCGTAACTTCCTCGCTGCAGATGGCAACAAAGTGCTCTTTGTGTGGGCAAGCAAATACTGCGGCAGCGGCAGCCCTGCATACTCGATGACCGAGACAGAGCAGGATGCGCTCGCAACATACCTTGCAGGAACAGGAACGGTTGCGGATGAAGCTGCCTGTACGGATGGCGATCTCTCGACCCCCTGCCCTTATCTTGAAGATGCATTCGGCGTAGCGGGTTCACAGGGTGTACAGAGCGCCAAAGATTTGGCGGAAGACGGCTACCCGCTGGTTGGAGATTATCCATACTCCTGCTTGTGGGCAGCCCGTGGCGTTCTCCTTCCGCCCGCAACTGTAGGCGAAACCAGCACCTTCGTTTGGTTCAACGCTGAGCGTTTGTCATCAGGTGTCCGCAGTGCGGAAAGAGCAGAGACGGTCTGTGTGAAGGGGGCTGGTTGTACTGTGACCTGGCAGGAAGACCCCGATGGCGTCCGCCCGGGTGAAGGTGATGGACCAGGCGAGGGCTGGAGTGGCGCGGTTGCGCACCACCAGACCGATACATGGTATTCCTACATTGACTGGGACGATTTTGACCTGGTCAGTGGGGATGGCACGTATGGAACTTTCTATGGGACAGACCTAACAACTTCCGGAGCCAGTCTCGCAGCTTGGCTTGCAGCTGGTGGGACAGGCAGCCCCAAGGCGGCTGTGCCGATGTCCATCCCGATGCGTGCGACCGATAATGCCATGTGCACAGCAATGACCGGGACCGACCTGAACCTGGAAAGTAAACCCTACTGCTACATTGACTTTGACGGCAGCGGAACAGCTGATTTCTGTGCATCTACTGTACCAGTCACGATCGAAACCCCTGAAGGTCCAACCCAGGATGTTGATATGTGCGTTTCTGAGGATGGACGCCTGATGCGTGGTACTACTGCATCCACCCGCGCCCGCCTCAGCCTGCATGGCTATTCAACCCAAGGCGACTACAAGGCTGATCCTGCTGCATATCCTATTGATAGTGCCTGGGTATCCTTCTCTTACGAGGAGAATAAGGGACTTGGCGATGTCTGCGATGACGGGGATTGCCCGGAGGATATGATCACAGAAGCCGACAAGAAGGATATGGGCAAAAACATCTGGTACCACACCTTCGATATGTTCCACCCCGAATTGGTCTCGCAGGGCATGATGCTCAACCAGCCTGAGGTGTATCCAACCGATTGGTCTGATCCGACCGGTTTACTTGATCAGGATACAACCCTCGGCTACAACTTCTGGGTATTCACGGAAGACCCGATCTACAACACCCTGGCGGGTATTACAACCACCACTCTCTATCAATCAGAGATTGCCCGCCGCGCAAGCCAGGTGACCCAGGATTGGTATGATGCCGGCTCTCAAGGCCTGGTGGCATTCAACCTTTGGAAGCAGGGCATCATCCGCCGCGGTGGTCCGGCTGACGCCATGGGACGGCGCTGGGTTATACCGGATGATTTTAATGCATCCGCTGACAACCCCTATGACTACCACAACATGGTCTGTGAAAATGCTGATGGCAGTTCCGGCTGGGCTTATGTTCCTGAAGATGGCGCACTGCCTGAGAACCCGCGCTATGTGAAGGGCTTCTGCGCAGCACCGGCAATCAACTTATCAGCCAACACCATCCTGGAAGGTGAATGTGGTGATGCAACAGCTTGTCTCGAAGCCTTCCCATTCAGCGATTACTTCGACGATCTCGATATGACAGACAGCGAGGGCATCAGTAAGATCCTGAGTTGGACGCAATACGGACCAAGCTTGGGCGAAGACCTGGATACTGCTTTCGAAGACGATCTTGAAACCAGCTTCGATGATCAATCATGGACAAACCCCTACGATATGGCTAAGGGACATCGCGGCTTCCTCGCTGGCGACATGGTCATGATCATGTACGCCTGGACCAATAACTGGTCTGCTCTCACCCAAGCCCACGATATCGTCAATCTGTATGCCCGCCGCTCCTTTGATGGTGGTCAAACCTTTACAACACTGCCGGCAAGTTACACACACACCAACGGCATCACCTACTCTGGCGACGGCACCACCACCTGTGAGTTCCAGGGTCAAACTGGCTCTTTGACCGAAGAAGCAGTTTGCTACACTTATGCAGCGGGTGAATTCGAGCAATCCCGCGATCTCTCTCTACTGACCGGCTCGACAGTCACCGTCCTCGATCCCCGCTACGCACCGACCACACGCAGCGTAACCCCAACCTCGGTCAGCACTGCATCCCTGCCTGTGGGCTTCTATGCACCGGATTGCACTGACCTCACCCAGGATGCTTGCGACAATGTGCGTGATCCATCCCGCTTCCACATGGTCTACGAGACCGGCATCACCAGCGCTTACGATGAAGGCGAAGCTGAGGCGCTCGACCTGTTCTATAGTCGCGCTGTGGATTGGGGTGATGATTATCTGGTCTGGGCGGAGGAAACCGACACCAGCACCTGCCTGCCTGCTGCCGATCCCGAAAGCACATTGGTCGGTGTCTGCAATGAGTTCGATGGACTGGAGAGCAGCAAGTTCTCCACGGCATCTGAAGCATCTCTCGTCTCGAGCCCAGGTGCCAAATTCCTGTATGCAGGTTGGTTCCAGGAAGACTTCGATAACCGGACAGGAGAAGAAATCGGCATCGACGCCTGGTTCCGCAGAATCATGTACCTGGTTGATTACATCCCCGGAGACGATGGCGGGACTGGTCCAGGCAATACAGCACCCGGTGCCACCATCAGCAGCCCGGCAGATGGAATGAGCTTCCCGGCGGGGTCTGTAATTGATTTCTCCGGCTCAGCCGTGGACAATGAAGACGGTGACCTGACATCCAGCATGGTATGGACTTCCAACCTGGACGGGCAGATCGGCACAGGCGGCTTATTCAGTGCGATACTTTCCAGTGGCACCCACATCATAACCACCACTGTCACCGATTCTGGAGGTCTCACCAGCAGCAATACTATAACTATCACAGTGGAAAGCCCGTTGATCCAAAAAGTTAAAGTGGTTTCACTTATCGGCAGCAGTTCCACCCTCAATAAAACCAAATGGACTGCAACTGTGGATATAACCGTTAACCCTGCTCTTGCTGGCGCAGTGGTAACCGGAACCTGGAGCGGTGGCACTGCATTCACCTGCACAACGGACAGTCTGGGTAAATGCATGGTCAAGATAACTGTCAGTACCAAGACAACTTCGACAACCCTGACAATACAGAACATTGTGCTTGCAGGCTATGAATATGACCCGAGCGGTGTAATAACCGTAACAGTAAACAAACCGTAACTGCCTCATGAAGGAAACTCATAACTGACTCCTCAAAGGCATACAAAACACCGGTGGCGGAGTGGAAATTCCGCCACCGGTGTCATTAAAAAGATACAAGGAACAACAAACTAAAATTCCCGTCACATGGTTGTGGCGGGAATTTTTAGAATGCCTCAGGCCGGTCTATAAGCCGCCCAGCGTTCAGCGCATGGCAAACGTGGATTTTTGACACCCTGGACTTGAGCGGTTCCGGCTACATCACCCAAGCGTGTGGTCATAGGCTTGCGCGTGGTACAGACCGGTCCAGAGTTCGATCCGAACGGTCCGCATGAGTTGAAGGTCTTGAAGAACAACCCGGGTGCCTATCCCAAACTATTGGGTTTTGTCTTCGAGCAGTTGTACCCCGAAGGGACGCGAGTATATCTCTGAGTTGAGGAAGATCAGCAGGAGGATCGTTCCTGTTCCACTGCCTGCGCATGATCTGACAGAGTATTGGCAGGAAGGTGGGGATTTGCGGGGATGGATCGCGGAACAGGTATTACGATCCTTAGAGAACGCGCTGGGGCAGTCGGGACAGTTAAAACCTGGAAAGATCCTTGCCAACATCAAGACTGAGCAGTTGTAGATTGATCCAAGTTGATGTAATTTCCAAACTCGCATCAATACGGCGGATCGGCGGGACCTTCATACCCGCACATCCCCAAGCGGGGTGAGTTGACCAGGGGAATGGGTTCGCCATACTCATCATGTGGATGGCCTTTGGCATGTTCTTCACACAGGTATGGATTTGTATCCATGTCGCCTTCGATCAGGCATTCCATGCAAAGGTAAACTGCAGGTTTATTGCATTCCTGGCAGAGCATTTCCGGCATCTGATTGCGAGCCATCAGGGCAATGGGATGTTTGGTCGTGGCTTTTCCTTTTCGTGATCCAACAACTTTAATCACTGTTTCCGATGTGGTCCCAAAATCGTACAGATGGAGCAGTTCGGTTTCTTTGGTAAAAGCATTATCTGCTGTACGCTGTTTTCCGATGTCATATCCTGTCCAGCCGCCGACCGTGAATTTGCTCAGGTGACCACAGCACTCCAGCCAGATATACCGCAAATACGAATCCAGTTTTTCCAGTGTGGCTGAACCGCGCATTTCCAGGTCGAGCCAGAAATCTTTTGCAAAGGCATCCTGGACACGCAGATGCCAGAGCGTTTCTTCGGTTCCCTTTCCAGCATCTGCAGATTGGATCACCTTTGCCCGTTCCTCGCACTTTGCCAGGTGACGGGACATACCGCTTTTGGCGGTCTCTTCACCGCAGTAGTGACACTTTCCGTGTGATTGTGGTTTTCGTGACATGTGAATCTCCTTGAGAATATCAGGCTACTCTAATTATCCTTCCGATCAGCAGGAACAGTACCTTTTATGACAGATTGATCATCCAGATCCATGTATTGCGGAGGACTTGTCCCCACCTTTTTGGTCACTTTGGGATATGTGCCTCGTGGAGGTTTGTTCTCGATTGCCAGCACGTTGATCTGATGCCACCACTCATCGCCAAAGTCGAACACATATCCGAAGACTTCATCTTTTTTCAACTTTAACACGTCCAATGTCGTTTGGATCACATGTTTGGCTGTCTCACTATCTTCAGTCGATTCGAGCAAAGTATATCTTCTGGCTTTGGGATCGTTGGGACCTTTGCCACCAACCTGGAATTCATACAGGTGCTTATCAAACCGATTGAAGGCTTTGAAGATGGCGTTATGCAATTCCTCAAGCGTTTGGTCCCCACGGACTTCTATCGTTCTGGCAATGACAGGGTTCCTCTTAATAAATTGTTCGTCAACCGGACCGGTGATGATAAAAACTTCCAGGGTGTAGATGTTCATGCCGACTCTTTACTTCTCTGTCTCCACTAACAGATTCTCCAACTCCGCTTTTCTGCTTTCCAGCGTAAGCGTTTGTTCTTTTAGCGCCTTCAAAGTCTTTTTGATCTCTGACAATTCCTTTTTCCATTTTTTCTTGTTCAAGTAGTTCTTGCCATACTTCTCACTAACCAATGCTTCCACTTCACTGCGGATCAACCTGAGGAACGGTGCGCCATAGATACTGTTTTCGCGGTACTGCAATTTCTCCGCGCGGATCTCTGCAACAATTTCATCGAAGGTTAAGCCAAATTCCTTTTCAGCGGACTTGTGGCTCAAGGTCGCGCCTTTGGTTGTCCATGCGGAGTCGTTGGTTTTGAAAGCCATAATCTATCATCCTTTGCTTCTGCTGATTTGATTCTTGTTGCCAACAATGAACAGCCGATTTATCGTTTCCGATTCCGCTTACGCGATTTCTTTTCCTGTTTCCGCTTGCTCTTTTCCTTCTTCATCTTTTTGATTTCATTCCGGAGGAAGGGATGGCTTTTATCCACGACCATTCGATCCCCTTTGAAGAAAAAAGGGTCCAGATGTGGTTTGCTGCGCTTTTCCCTCAATCCCAACTTGATTTGAATATCTTCGAAATCGCCGTCAACAAATTCATCCACGTTACCCGATTTGAACGCCTGCTCGATCAAGTCCAGGTTTTCGCGGGCGGCATCCATTTGCACCAGGTCGGAAATCAGAGAACCATTAAGGGATTCATCGTTATCTTTGTAATTTCCCAGCGCGGTGACAATGGCAGTGACACAATCCCCTTTTGAGTCAGGATGCTCCTTCGCCATCTTTTCAAGTGACGCGCTTGCGGCGACTCGCGCCCAAGTCCCGTGTTCGGTATTTGCAAGATACTCCGCCAGCGGAGGGATGGCAGCAGGTCCGATCATTGTAAAAACATCAATCGAGTCTTCCCCGTACCAGTCATCGTAGTAATCATCGATCGCTTGTAGATTACTCAACAACGCAGGAATGGCTTCTTCCGCTTTGAGTTGCGCCAGCGCGCGCCAGGCGTGGATTTGACCATACCATTCGGGCAAGTCATCATCTTCGGGAAGGTCGGCGGGGCTTTCCATCCAGCGAAGTTCTTTATCGTTCAACAAGCGAATCAATTCGGGAATGTCCGAGCGGGTAATTCCCATTTTTTGATAGTCGAGCCACCCCCGCCCATTATCCGGACCTCCGAGCGTCAAAAGCTCGGATACTGGACCTGCGTAATTATGTTCGTTCATTTTGTTTTCCTCTTTGGGCTTTTCTTCTTTCGTAATTTCTCAATCCGGTGTTTGAGTTGTTCGTACTCTTTCGTCAAATAGTCTTCGTGCCTGCCGGGTTTTAGACAGGCTTCATATACATCCAAAGCCAGGTCATAATGTTTGCGTTTTTCAGCCGCTCCTGCCAGGGTGGTAATGCGTTGCCATTCCCTTGTTCCCATTTCGTTTGCAATCGGGATGAACTGGTCGAACATGAATTGTTTGGCGTAAAGCAGCCCCAACATGGTAAGCGCTTCTTCGGATTGGTAGTCCAGATTGGCATCACAAAGTTCCCGCCGCTCTTTGCGCAAGATACTCTCGACCAGCAGAGACTCCGATTTAGACAGGCTGGCAAAGAAATTCGGCAGGTCATCGTATGTAAAGGAATAGTCCTCCCAGATCAATAGTTCGAGCAAATCCTGGAAATAGGTTTCCAATGACAGGTTGATCTGGGCACGATCCAACTTGTAATAAGTTTCAAAGACGCTCCCGTACAGATCCCCAATCACACCATACGAGTCATCCACTTCATTCATGTTTTCCAGGACCACTGTCAAAAAGGCGCGATATAACGCCAGTTGACCGGAAACATCCAGATGAGCTCCTGCCGTCTCCAGGAATCTGGAAAGTTTGCTTTGCAATTTGAATGACTGGCTTTCGAGGTAGTATTTTCCCGTCTTGAAGATGGCAGAAATATCCGGTGCAAAAGTCAATGGGGAGACGGGAAACTTTTTCCAATAGCCGCGTAAGGCACGGGATTGGCGCACGCGGCGCGGCGTTTTGATCATCCAGCTGCTTGCTTCATGTTCCGTGAATTTAAATTCCAGCAATTTGCGTTTGGCTACAGTACGCTGTTTCTTAAGAAAGTCCGCAGTCTCGCCGCCAATCAGATCGCCGGGAGTTATGCCAGCCTTTTCAAGGATCCCTTTCAAATGCAGCGCATGGTTGACTATGCCCTCGGCTTTATCACGATTCCATGATGATGTTTTGGCTTCCGCGCGGAAATGCCCCAACAACGCTTCCCAATCTCCGGCAAAGTAAACAAACTGAAGAATCAGAAGCCATAAATCCCAATACGTAACCGAAAATATGCGTTTTCCGGAAAGCGTGATCTTGCGATAGAGGTGGCTTCCAAGTCCGCTTTTACCAAAGCCATTCATAGCGCGGCTTCCAGCCGCAACCCAATAAGGAAGGTGGCCTGTCATCGTGGCATACTTCAGGATTGAAAAGCGGGAACGAAGCCCGCGACCACCTCTCGTTATGTCACGGACAGGCCATGGATACATTTCTGAGTATACACCAAGGTAACATCGTTGGTTCGCTCACCACATTTGATCGGATGATATTCAAAGGTCATCTCACCAAGTTCTATCCGAACGGTGCGTTCGCCAGATTTCTCAACCGCCAAGGCGTGTTGCTGAAAGACTTCAAACCGTATGTGGGATCAATCAGCCAGCAAATCAAACAACACGCGGAATAATTGGCGGAACAAGTTGGGCGACCCTTTCAGTACTGGGTGTCACCCATGACGGCAAAGAATGGACAGGGCAAAGAAGTCTTAGCCCAACAGATGGCGGCGAAAGATCAAGTGAAAGAAGGGCTGGTTTGTGTTTTCTCCACCCTGGAGCCCTGCTCGACTTTCACGGTGTGCAATAACCGTCAAAGCCATAAGTTGGAAGTGGTTCGTCGTCGAAGTAAATGCTTGCACTTTTACTATCTGGACACCGAATTGGGGTTTATCCACATTCGCCTGCAAAGCTGGTTTCCATTTCAGATTCAGGTATATGTCAATGGGCGGGAATGCCTGTCCCGCCATCTCGACCAACAGGGCATCGCTTACGAACGCTATAACAACACCTTTACCCGGATCGATGATTTGGCGCGGCTCAATCGTTTTGTGAGAAGTTCGCCCATTACGATTGGCCGCCCTTGCTCCCTGCGTTGGCGGCACGGGTGAACCCGATCTTGAACCTCATCCAGACGGCGGGCTTTGGCAGTTGCTATTGGGTGGCGGATCAAGGTGAGCTGGCCACCGACATCCTGTTCCAGGATCGTGCCAGCCTGGATGTCCTCTTGCCCGACTTGTTCGAGCACGCGATTCTTCAAAGTGCCTGCACAGATGTTTGGCGCTTCCTGGGTCGCAAGCTGCATGGGAACTTCCGCGGAGAAGTCACCACCAGTCTCAAAAAGCGACCGGAAGGCTGGCGAGCCAAACACAGCATGAAACGGAACTCAATCAAGAGGTACGATAAGAGCAGTGTCTTACGAGTGGAAACGACCATTAACAATCCGAGCGAGTTCAAAATCTGTCGCAAGACGGAAGATGGCAAGCTGCGGTGGATGCCCATGGGCAAAGGAGTTTCCAATCTATATCGCTATGCCGAAGTCGGTCAGCAGGCCAATCACCGTTACCTCGAACACCTGGCGCAAGCGAATCTCAAAAGCAAAGCCCTCCCTCACCTGGATGACTTGTACCGGAGCCATACCCAAGATGGCAAGCGCTTCGCCCGTTTCAACCCGCTCCAAGACGATGATCGCAACCTGTTCGCCGCCATCCTGTCTGGCGAATTCACCCTCAACGGTTTTCGCAACCGCGACCAGTGAGCCAAGCTCTATGCCCAGCCAGCCGCTTCTGATGTGGAAGGCAAACAACGATGTGCCCGCAGCTCTCGCCTGATTGCGAACTTGCGCGGACATGGTCTGGTGGCGAAAGTTAAAGACGCTCGTCTGTACCGCATCACGAAATTGGGCTCGCAGGTTTTATTCGCTGTGTTATGTTTCTACAAAATCGACTTCCCGACCGCTTTTCAGAGGCACAATAATTTGCGCGTTCAAAGCAATTGTTGCGCGGTAATTCTATATACAGGTAGGTCACGATCTTGGTAAATTCCCCTGGGTCACGATGTTAGAAAACAGAAGTACACTTGGGAGTATATTTTCCCCATCTGCTGGACGGTTTCTGGCGTGAAAAATGCGCCCCCGCTCTTTTTTGGTTCTAATAACGCAAACCGTTGAGATTGTCGAAAAGGTCACTTTTCAAAAATAAGTTTTGAAAAGTGGGAGAGAAATGTTGAAAAGCACCTGGTTTCGGGTGTCTCACACCACAATTTGGCAACATTTTGACACTGTAGCGAGGCTACCGACAATAGGCTGCAAAACTTTGCTTTCTTGGCACTTTTTGAGTATGCAGAAGCAGCTTTGCCCAAAACTCAGCAGACTGGTGGAGTTTTGGGGCGGTTTTAGCCAAGAAAACTTTACGCAAAACACCTTAATTGTATAGGCATATTTTTCTCTAATGCCTTTCGGTATGTTTGCTACAGTGTCGACTTTTTAGTGATTTTTGAGCCTGTGGTGGGAGACTTTTATAAGCATTTTTCAAATCAAGGGTTTTTCGACAGTCTCGTTTGCCACCTCCCCGAAAACAGTATCTATTTATGCTACACTTAAGGCAGGAAAAATACGATGACCATTCAGAGCAGTGTCCAAATTGGAAATGTTATTCGCAATGCCGTAGTATTCAATATCAAAAATTGGTTAGGTGGCACTATGAATTCTGATACCTTGATTCAGTCTGTCCAGGATTTTTTTGCTATTCTAGAACAACGAAAAATCGACTATGTTCTCGTCGGGGGAATTGCCATCCTTCATTATGTCGAAGGAAGAAATACGCAAGATCTGGATTTGCTCATGCCTGTTTCATCATTAGAGAAATTACCTGAGCTTAAAGTGTCCAGCCAGGACATGTATTTTGTCAGAGGAAATTACAACGAATTAGAAATTGATGTTTTACTTACCCAAAACCCACTCTTCAAGAAGGTCCATGGCGAATACTCAAAGGTGCAAAGATTTCTTGACCGCGATATTCCACTGGCGACCGTAGAAGGTTTATTATTGTTGAAATTGTATGCTCTTCCCTCGTTATACCGAGAGGGTAACTTTGCCAGAGTCGGGATTTACGAGAATGATATTGCTACCTTGCTTCACTATTATCAGCCTGATATGTCTTCATTATTAAGCGAATTGTCTAAGTATGTGAATGAGAGTGATTTTGCAGAAATAAAGGGTGTGGAATCTGATATTCAGAATCGTATCAGGCGTTTCAAAAACGAGTCTTCCTAATCAAGCAGGTGGCTACCGATTAACAGCAGTGTCAAGGGAAGATAGAAAAATAGATGAAGAAAGTCCCGAGCCAGATAAAAGGCATCGGGACTTTTTTTTGGGTGGTTTTGAAGCAGTAAATCAATCAACAGGCAGTCTTCCAGATCTCCACGCGCATTTTGCGCTGGAGTGTGATGGTCGAACGGAAATACCGTCGCACAATGAACGAACCCCGCGGCAAGCGGACGGGGTATCATCGCAAAAGGCACAGATCACTTACAGACTTCTTCTTACGCCGCAGAGCAGCGGGGTAGTAGACCCGCGAAGGAATGAAAAAACCACCCTTTGAAACTTGTCATGCTTCATACAGGTGCCAGGGTGCCGGTCCAGATCAGCCAGCACAGCACGGTTTTGGCCGTTAAGCTCAGGATGATGTAGGCACGTTCCCCGAACAGGTAATCCTTCCAAGGGCCAATCTTTTTGTATTGTAAAACCATGTTGATGGCGAATATGTTGAAGAAGACAAACAGTGTGGGAACGATGGCGTACACAAAGGGGGGTGGCTTGGCACTGCCATCGCCGGAATTTACTGCGCCCACGAAGTACAGCATGATCACCACCCACGGGACAAACCCTGCAACGCAGCCATAGATGAAGGCAGTCCAGTCCGTCTTTTTGGTGTGCTGGTTATGCAACTCCATCATGATGCCAAACAGGTTCATCGTGGC
>CAYTDB010000066.1:0-27030 GCA_964436455.1 uncultured Anaerolinea sp.
ATTCTATAAGCAATTGGAGAAGGATGGAGTTCTTGGTCCAATCATGAAGCGATGGCGGGGAATGCGGCCCGGGCATCCCAGCTCCCTGTATGAATACCTGATCATTGGCATTGTTCTTCAAAATGCAACTGTCAGGCGCTCCATCCAAATGTTCAAATTGCTGCTGGAGAACTATGGAACACCCCTTGAATTCGATGGAAAGGAATTGTGGTGTTTTTGGGAACCAGGAGCTTTGCACAACGTGACAGAAGAGGAACTCAGAACCTTGAAGGTGGGATACCGCGCCAAATCGATCAAGAGGGTCGATGAGTGTTTCCTCCAGGGAGTGGTGAATGAATATGAACTCAGGAAAAAGGATCGGGAAACCCAGATGAAGGAGCTGCTAAAACTGTACGGCGTTGGCCCCGCCACGGTCTGGTATCTTCTGTTTGACGTTTTTCATCACTGGGATTTTTTCAATCACGTTTCGCCCTGGGAACAAAAGATATATTCAAAACTTTTCTTTGATAGGGATCCGGAAGACCCGGTGGCGGTGGCTGAGATTCTCAAGTATTTTGATAATTTTGGTGATTACCGGCAGCTGGCTGTTCATTATATTTGGGAGGACCTGTGGTGGAGGCGAAAACATGAGCAGCTGCCCTGGTTGGAAAAGCTGATACGGATCTGAATTGGACCGTGGAAATGATATACCCATTTCCTTTGATGTTTTTATCCGATGTGCATGTCCCAATTTTGTTCATGCCAATTACTCTTTCCAATTCGTAACCTGCCCCCACTCCAACATCGGCAATTCCCCAAATCTTTTCAAATTCCCCATCACCACCGCCTCCTCACCACTCAAATCCACGCACGCCCAACGTGCGGCATTATGGACCCAGTTTGTACTCAGCTGGGTGTACACCAATCTCCCCCCGTTCTCTGGCACAACTTCCGCGCATGCACCAGCCGCTTCCTGGTAATTTTAAAAATTCTGTCTTCCGATTTATGTGCATCCCCCACCTCCGGCCAGAATAAAGTCTCATACCCTTGCACTCTTCCCCACGCCAATCCACCCGGGACAACGCGTGACTCCGGAATGCGAACTTCACTCCAGCCTGTCTAAATTTCTACATTGGGCCAGGCGGTTCTCAGCCACTCCTTCCAGATGCGGGAAATATGGCGATGATCGTAACCAATCTGTTGAAGATGAGCCTCCTTTCTGGATGTGAACTGCACTCCTTTCGCAGCGCCCCAACTGCGCAACGCCATCGACAAACCTTTGGATCGTAACCGCCAAATAGGGAAAGAGATCCAGTTGAGTTGGTTTGGATTGGCCGCGTTTAGTTTTGGGGTTGTTTGTTTGCTCGACCAAACCCTTGTTTTCCAATTTATCCAACAGGTTCCTGGATTCTTCCATCGACAGGTCTGCCATTACAGCAACTTCATGTTCATTGCCTTTTACCATTCTTCCCAATGCCTGCAAACATCGCAACTCATCGGAGGAAAAAGATTGCAGCCCGTCATCCATATTGGGTGGTGGTCGTAACGGATTGTGAAGCAGCGTGGGTCGGAAGGAAAAATCCTCAAATCTAGGAGAAACCCCTTTGTTTGGTTCAGGATTGTCTAAAAGGGCCAGCAATAGACTGTTCGCCCGTTATCTGATGATTACACGCCTTGGCATGTTCATGGCCTTCATTCCAGGTGGCGTGCCGGGAATCCTGATCGATATCCTGGCGATGATGATCATCCCATCCGATTGACCACGTTAATGAGTCAGCCTCTCCTGTAACCAGCAGGAAAGGCTGACTTTTGATTATGCCTATTCTTTTCAGCGGGCTTGAATGGCCTGACCCGGTTAAACGGGGAAACATCTTCAAGATTGAAAACACATCATCGCGTAAAGCGAGTCATTCGCTTTTCAGGATGGGATGGACTCTCAATCGCTATGGCGCATCCACCAGAAGCCCAATGCCAAACTGACCGACGGACTGGATGAAATAATCGTAGCCGTATACTTCCTCCCGGTTGCGGAAAGGGTTGTAAATGCGGACCCAGCCGCTATTCCCGACCGGGATGACATCTTCAAGCACGATCCAATGACGGGTCGTTTTGTCACCGGTTGTTGTGCCGCTTAGCTTCCCATTGGATTTAAAAATGGCAACGCCCCAGAATATCTTCCGACCTTCATCTAGGAGTTTGAGCAGGCGCACAGGCGAAACGGGGCTGACGCTGGGGGTATATCGGAATTCTTCAAACTTGAGGTTGTACATCGAGAGGATGGTCTTAATATCGGGCAAGCCCGTGCCTTCATCCTTGCGCATGATATCGACCGCCTTGGGGTCGACAACTTTCCATTTATTCAGCAGCGGGATCACATCGACACCTGCCAGCGCCGCTGCGCAAAATTCCCCACACAGGTTGTGATGGATCTTGCTTTTTCCAAGGGCGTTGATGATGTCGATATATTGATAGCCGGCACGTTTTGCATCGATCGCATCTTGGATCTCCGGATCGGCCGGGTGGCGCAATGTGGTTTGCGAGAGATCGAACTGGGTGTCTTTATTGGCTTCGACGGCGGTGTCATTGGAATCGGAGGGGTAAACATACGGCT
This sequence comes from uncultured Anaerolinea sp., assembly GCA_964436455.1. Taxonomy (GTDB): domain Bacteria; phylum Chloroflexota; class Anaerolineae; order Anaerolineales; family Villigracilaceae; genus Defluviilinea. The sequence continues at coordinate 2,591 of CAYTDB010000066.1, forward strand.
CGATCAGAACTCCCTTGAACCAGCCCTTGAGTAATTTATCCGATTTCAACAAGCTGACCTCGTACCAAATCTTATACTTTGGCTCCTGATCATTCTTTTTGACTTTACCCGTCCAGTGCATAATATCGCTTTCCCTGACCCAGCCGAGGTGACCGCGCTCTTGAGAGGCTTCGGTGTAGATCATCTCCGGGCGCACCGACCAGACCTCCTGCCCGCCATGAAGCGTGGCAAGCCATTCCTCGATCACGGCTTCGTCTTTACGGCCCTCTGCGACGACGTTCGCAAGCCATGCATCCCATTCCGCCTGACGCGCCTGAATCGCGCTTCGAATCCCGTCCTTGACCTTATTCTTCTCCCCGGCAGCCACCTTCCCCCAAACCGTGTCGGGGATCCAAGCCGGTTTATCGGCAGCGGAAGATTTCCAGGACTCTACATCGCTTGATTTAAGCGAAAAGGGGACGGAAGAATATTTTTTGCCAGTCGCGAGCTTGACGACCGGGAAGACCTCCGCTGCCGAGAGCGGGAATGCCAGCGCCTCTTTTTGGACCCAGCCCGGGATGGCATGCGTGGAGCGGGATGCCTTCACCTGAAGCCAGGCACCTTGATCGTTCAAGACTTCCACCGGCATACCTGCCCCAAGCGACTCGGTAACCTGTGCATTTTTCTGGGGGGTTTCGCGTAACTGAACGGTAGCTCTGATCCTTGCTGTGGATTTGTTATCGGTGTCTGGTACCTCGGCAGGCAGTTCAGGGTTTTTCGTTTCTGTCATCCAAACACGCGCATTACTTTTTTCTGCGCTCCAATATTTCTCGGTGCGAGACGCCACATAATTTGGGAATCCATGGAAGGGGAAATCGTAGCGGATTCCAGCACGATAAATACGGTCGAATCTGTGGAATACTATATCCTCTGACACGACTGTGCCGACAGCGTGTATCACATCCCCTTCATTCAGGTCAAAATTGCCGAGATCGTTCCCCTCCTCCACTTTGCCCGTAGAGCGCACGTTTAGTCCGTCGTCCCAAGTGACGATGAAAAACTTGTCTTCAGGGTCCATTTTATTTACCTTTCTACTAATATTCTGCAGAGCCATTGTTCGCCCTCCAGCCACCCCGTCAAGGGTGCTGCGCTACGCTCCGCATCCCGCTGGGACGGCTACATCGCCCTTGACTGGGACCCCGGCTTTCGGGCTTATGCTCTGCTTATGAAGTGGTTCAGCCAAAAAATGTTCACCGCAACATCTTTCAATTCGCTCGTTATCTCTCGAGGAAGACCCATTCACACCCTTGACAAATGCCGCGTTTTCATAGATGTATATTAGACAACCCCTCTTGTTATGTAGTGCGCTGATTTTCCAAATTTGCCCGGGCTTTTCCACTCTTCGCAGACTTCTTAATTCAGAGGGAGTTACGCCACACGCTACTTAGGTTGTGGATCGTATTTCAGCGGATCGGGGAGTTCATTTGCATTCCATCTTTTAAAATACTTGATGGGAAACTTGATCTCCCTGTCGAAGATGAATGGTATCGCGACCGGATCCTCATTCCCTGGTCCAGATGGAAAATGTGCCACACGACCCGGCTTGTTGTTTTTTCCTTCATACCATGCAATTGCAAAAAAATACCAGTTGTTTTTTACGATCGTATCGATATCCGGCATGGGTTTTCTCGCATCAATGCCGTGGATTCCGGGCGTGCAAACCAGATAACCGCCCTGCTCCATCCCGCGAAGGAACATCCCGCCGCAAACCCTTCCCATCTTATCGTATTTTGGGAGCTCCGCACCTAGATCCTTTCCAGTTATGAAATTCTTTCGGGGACCACCACTTTTTTCCCCTGGACCGAAGCCTTGATAGTTCGTGAACGCCCGTTCCCCATTATGAACAGCTGTCCATATCTTTTCATTGATGCCTTTATTGAAACGTTTCATCAAAGCAAAACTCATCTGTTGGATTGCCTCTGTCATATCCAAGCCAACTGGATTCTCAGGCGGAAGGACTTCGGGCATATTTTTCGGGGTCCTTTGATACCCTCCCTCATCTTTATGCAATACACGCCAGCCGTCATATTTATTAGCAGACGGCGTTTGTGGATCATTTATTATTTTGTTATCGGTGTCTGGTACCTCGGCAGGCAGTTCAGGGTTTTTCGTTTCTGTCATCCAAACACGCGCATTACTTTTTTCTGCGCTCCAATATTTCTCGGTGCGAGACGCCACATAATTTGGGAATCCATGGAAGGGGAAATCGTAGCGGATTCCAGCACGATAAATACGGTCGAATCTGTGGAATACTATATCCTCTGACACGACTGTGCCGACAGCGTGTATCACATCCCCTTCATTCAGGTCAAAATTGCCGAGATCGTTCCCCTCCTCCACTTTGCCCGTAGAGCGCACGTTTAGTCCGTCGTCCCAAGTGACGATGAAAAACTTGTCTTCAGGGTCCATTTTATTTACCTTTCTACTAATAAAGGATCTTGCATTATTGGCCAGGTGTTTAGACCACTTTTTATGGCTATCCAGTGCAGCATTTTGTTAACAGAGTATGTCTATTTATATGTTGATATGATTTTCTCTCCTTTAACTATTAACGCCAGTATGAAACTGGCACGCACTGTTGCATAGAGATTGACGTTGTTTTCCCTCTTGAAAGTTGGCAATCTCTGGCTGATTCTCACCCACCTTAATGCAAGAATTATACCTTACACGATCACAAACTGCGCTTTTTGAAAGAGTTGAAAGCGCAAGGTGAGTAATGAATCAAGATCGGATTTGTGAGTTGTCATGGTTTCGTCCAAGCACTTTGAAATGGCTGCTTTGAAGGCAGGAAATTTTTCGTAGTACTTGGAATACAGACATTTCTTTTTCACGAACTTCCACACGCTTCGCGTCTCAATCAAATTGAGATTGGGCGAATAGGCTGGCAGAAAACACAATTCAATCTTCAGGCTTTTGGCTTTTTCTCTGACCAAAGCGCATTTTGGGTAACGTGCATTATCCAGAAAAATCGAGATCGGTAGTCCAACATAAAGATGGGCGATCTTTTCCCATAACGCACAAACGCCCTCGGCATTGATGTGGGTCTCGTTGGTAATGGTGATCAATTCATGTGTCATGGCATTGAGCGCACCCAGGACATTGAAACGCTGACGACCAGACGGCGCTTGAACAAACACCCGCACCAGCGACCAAAGAAAACCGGGAAACGGCGCTAACACAAAATGTGCGGCATCTACAAAAAGAACGACCCGTTGGCCTGCCTGGGCTTCCTCTCAACGAGGCGGTATCTCTTGCTCCAGGAATTCCTTCTGTTTTTCGGGATCGGCTTTCGCAGGGAGCATCCCTACTTTTTGCTTGGCAGCCAGCGGGATTTGTTCGACCAGCCAGCGATCCTGATAGAGGGCTTTCACGGTGGCTGCCTTCAGCTGGAGGGGTGTGGCTAGCAGCCCAGGTGTGGTGTAAGCTGGATCGTAGATGGCGTACACGCGGAAGGTCTTGGCCTTGGGGCTGGGGATCACTAAGTCTTCCCAGATCTCAGCACGCATGGCAACACCGTTTTCGGTCCAGCTTTCTACCCGATCTGGGGTGCTGGCTGCGATGGTCTTGCCTTTGCGGCGGCGTTCCAGGGGACGGATCCTCTCGCCATAAATACCTGCCACAGGCGGCTTTCACTGGGGTCTTTCGAATGTACCCGCTCAAAAGCCAGCGGACAGGCCAGGCGTTGACCACCGATCTGACCGACTACGCCAATCACGCCGAAGATCACCGCCGGCAGCGCACGGTTGGCAGCCGGGTGGCAGTGCTTGCTCGGACATTTTTGCAACGCCGGTCTCTAAAACGCGGTCACATCCACCATGATCGCGCGATCCCCTTCATGGCGATGCACGCGCCAGCCAGGCAACCCCTCAATCTGCTCTTGCCATAGCCGCAGAATGATCGCGGTTTGCCAGGCGCCTTGCCGGAAGGCTGCCCAGGCGCGACGGGTTGCCTCTTGCGATACCCCAATCGCTTGCAGCGCTGGAAAGATCGCCCCGCGGTGCGGTAACAAGGCTCCACTCACCAGCATCCAGAAAAAATGTAAAAGTGCTAGATTCGTCCCGACGGGCAAATCTTTGGTCAGTGCGACCAGAACGTTCATGGTATGACCGATGGCGGTAACGGGCTCACCTCATGGTCAGATAGGTTTGCTCAAAACGAGCTAACCATGTTTCGGCCGCTTGCCCTTTTATCCCCTCGATCAGTTAGCGGAAGGTAAAGTTAGGATGGAGGGTGTTTCGCATTCTGTGAAAGGAAAAGATTTCCATGGATTGGCGGGAATCCAGCTGCCAAATATCGTACGAATACTCCTCAATTGCATATGTAATCTTTTGCCTCAAATTAATATGTTTCCTTTTATTAATCTATGTATAATGAATTAGGATAAAAGTGTCATATTTCACGAGATAAACGCCTATATGGGGGAAAAGGTGACTTTATAAGTTTTGCCAGGTTAGCGAGAATGTCTAACCCCGAAAAGGCGAACTCACTGTGAAGTGGGGGCGCAAAGTTATGGGTCCTGTCCAATTGGGACCGCCAAACTGCCGAAGGATATTCCCTTCGGTTTTTTTTGTTTTGGATGGCTTGAAAGGAGCCCAAAAATGAAACGCTTATTAACCGTGATTTGTTGTGCGGCATTAATAATCCCGTCCGGGATCAGTCGGGGAAGGTATATGAATATTCCGAACGAGGTGCCTTCTTATAGCCAGCAAACTGAAGATGGGAATTGGTTTGTAGCCATTGATATGACCAACACGCCGCTGGCAAAGGAGATCAAAAACACTCACGATGTAAAAGAAGGTAAAGACAAACGTAGTCACAAATGGGAGGAGAAGAAGAACAAAAAAGATCCCACCGGTCACGTAGTCGAGACTGAAACCATTCTTGAATATGAAAACGCTGAAGGATTTCCCGATGATGGCGATGGAAAGGGAAAGACTCAAGGGGACCAATGGAAACCCATCAAAATGAAACCGGAAGGCAAGGAAAACAAAGACTGGAAAATAGCCGGTATCCAACCCAGCACCTATAACAAAAACAGGGACACGGAAGAAACCGGCCCTAAGGTCTATTCCGCCTTCCTGCCCAACACAGAAGACAATGATGATGACGACTGCCTGGACCTGGCGACCGGAAAACACCTCAGAGGTATATTTGACGATAGCGAGGGAATTATCACGGGTTGTTTCATTGATCCTGAAAATGATCGCCAACTTGGTCAAACCCTGTACAAAGTTGATTTGGGCGATGGGTCAATAGCTTGTCAGCACAAGGAGGATCACAATATTATCTTCTCAGAGGAGGAATGTGATGAGCGTGGCATGACCACCCTGGTGGAGGTCATTGATGAGGATGGGATGGAAGATCTTGACTTTGATGGGGATGGGAACCTGGATGACAACGATGCAGACGGGGAAAACGATGACGATGACTGCGTGGATATATCTGGAACGCATTTCCAAGGTGACATGTGCAAGGACGAACAGGGAATTTATTTTGAGGGAAAGTACCCGCTGATCGATGAAGATGGAACCGGTCAGATTGATAACGATGGGGATGGACTGACCAATGAAGACGGGCCGGGGTCATCAGCGATTGTTTCCCTGCTCGCGGTGCCTGAACAGGACAGGTTCAAAGCGCAGTGCAAGGATTTTTACAAGCAGGTGGAATCTCAATTGAACATGAGCGATGGAGAGTTGTTTACTGAAGAAGACCTTGACAACAGTTTTGACGACGATACAGGCGAATGTGATTTTGACAATGCGGTCATCAAGGGTATCAACAAGGTGGCAGAGAAAGAACACGGCAAGCGTGTTTTCAAGGATCCGAAAGACCCCAATCCCGAGAAGGAGAAATGGGATGACAGCGACAGCAAAACAGGTCAGGAGGTATCTTATACGTTCTCCAAAAAGGGCAATTACACTATCCTGCTCACTGTCACCGATAATTCTGGTGTTACCAGTGCATGCAGCCAGAGATGGAAGGTGGAGGATAAGGGCGCTGGCAAGTTGCTCAAATCGGACTGCCCGTCTGACACTCCATCACCACCAGTTGCGGACTATACTGTAAACTGCACAGGGTTGGAATGTGGATTTAACGCTTCCGGCTCCTCTGGTGAGGGTCTTGGCTATAACTGGACCATTGGAAAGAAAGCTGCTGGCGACGATGCAAAATCCCAGGGTACCAATGTTGCCTTTGATAAAGGCAAGGAACGTCGTAAGGTTACTGTAACAGAAACAATGGTTGTGCATTGCCAGCCGGGGTGGATCTATGAAGAGGATCCAACCAGCCCGGATGATGCCAAAAAAATCCGTTGCCGAAAGATGACGCCGGTGCAGACCGTTGCAGGGCAGAATGAGTTGGTTATGATGGCTGGCTTGCCTGTCAATCAAAGCCAATTGTTGTTGCCCTCCAATAAAGCCATGATGGGGATAACCTTCGCTCCCCCGGTAATCGAATGGGGCTGGAAGATAGAGGAGGAGGTTTGCATCTTTGGCTGGTGTTTCGAGATTTTTTATGCTCGCGTAGGCTACGAGTTCGATATTGCTGCTGGACTTCGTTTGCCAGTCCAGATGGACTTGGTGGAAGTTTCGGATAATAGCTGGCCGGACGATGTTTGGGCGGAAAACAGTTACGATTTCAAAGCGTCCCTGACCCCACTTGATTTCGACAAGCAGGACTATATCCAGTTCTGTCAAGATCATGAACTGTATAAAGAATGGTATATCAGTGACTGTGAGCGCTTCGCATTTCCCGACTTTTTGGATGATACAGATGGAGACGAGTTTGTAGCCAACTACGAGATATTTGCCGGGATCATTGTACGTGTGTTGAGCATTCCACTGATACACTGGGCTGTTGAATCCAGCTATGATCTGGCTCAATCCTGCACATTGTTCAACGCATTGATGGCTTTGCCAGAGGCTGATTTACAAGACCTGGCGCAGATCGGTTCTGCGATCGCCAACGGGGAAATGGCCGATACACTGAAAGATATGGGAATCCTGTGCGGCAGTTTCACGACTCCGTTTGGTTTTGATGAAGAGGGTGAACGGCGCACATTCCCGTTCCCGATGTTTAGTTATGCGATCCGTGCTGATTGTGCGGAGGCAATTGCCAGGAAAGAGATAATCGTTGTTGGAGGTGAGCCGGTCCCGCTTTGCACAGGTTTGATCCTCGGTGTGCATGGTGCCAGCCTCGGTATCGGATTGGAACTGGAAACTTGGGCTTCTTCGGAGCATATCTGTGCCAATTGGGGGGCAAATGGAGATGCGACACGTCAGCCTGGCAGTAGTCTTGGGTGCGAGGACCCGCTATATGGAGTTGATCGGGACCTGGACTGGGCATGGGAGGAGGGTCAATCGAGTCCTCCTGTCGTGGATATCGGACCTGTCATCTATGACAACTACGATCTGGGATGGAGCTCGGTGCATGACAAAGGGATCGTCGAAGTGGATGACTTTGTTTACTGGCTGGATGTCGGGGTGTCTCTATATGCCAATCTGATGTTTGGAGGCATTCTTTCACCCATTCCAGACCTGAAGCGCTTCGAGATTTACACTCTATCGTTCACAGACACCGGCGCCAAGGGCGTTCTTCCCATCCCGCAACATCCAGGAACGGAGCCGTTAAAGTTTTCTGTTGACGTCAAAAACCACGGTGTGGATGTAACCAACAATCAGGGGCCGGTCTCCGTTCCAAAAGATGGCGGTCCATTTGAAGGATGGTTTGCTTTAGATATCACAAATGTGGGCAGTCTGCCTGGGACATTTGGAAACTTTCGAGTCGATCTGACCAATATTGCCCAGCCTCCCGGTTCCCAGTATGTGTATGATCACGATGACGATCAGGATCATGATGGTCAGACCAATGAGGATGAACTGGATAACAGCAACAATGACCATGACTGCCTCGATCTGAATGGGAATCATTTTAGGGATGACGACTGTTTCGATGCATCCGGGCAATTAAAAGCGGGCCTGTTTGAACTGATCGATGAAGATCCTTCGGGAGGTGAATGGACTTACAATTTTGTTGCCCCTTCCGCAACATCGGCTCTGAATCCATATGAAAGTAAACTTTTTGACGATGCCCTGGTTGTATACCCCTATCCACACCCAATGACCAAACCCGGTCTCTACCCTGTAAAAATACTGGTGGACAGCCTGGGAGCATTAAACCGAATGGATGATTGGAACATGTTGTTCCCTGCTTACTATGGACCTTATGTTCCCACGGATGATCACAGGGAAAGCCGATGGGATGCCTACCATGTGGTGTTCGTCAAGATCGAAAAGTTCTATAAGCCAGATGTTGTTATTGAGCCTATTCAGGATCAGTCCAGGCCGGGCATCACCGTTGAATATAAAGGTGTTTTCAGAAATGCAGGAAACGCGATTGATACGATCTTGGCTGGTGTTGATATGGTGGATTTCAATCAGGGGAACTGCACATTGACTACACTGGGAAAGTCACCGGATTGCCCCTATCGGGCAGTGCCAACTTATATTCCTGCAGAGTGGGTCTTGGATGGATTCACAGGTTCATATGGGCCTCTGCCAGGAGGGACAGCATTGGCCCCGAGCCTTTTCAAGGTGACGGCACCCAGTGATTGGACTGGCATGGAAGATACTCCTTATGAATTTATCGTTACGGGATTAAGCAGTGAGGATATTAACGCGTCTGATACTGAGACGGTCGTTTACACTGTCGAAGCCACCCTTGAAAGCCGAACACGCTACATCATTGCCGAGATCAATGAATTGATCACCGAAATTGAGGCAGCCAATGCACAGGGCATCAAGACCTGCGGACTCTACCCGGTCTCCATCCATCCGGTATCACTGCAGAGTCAACGTGCTCTGAACTTGATCCTTGCTGGTAAACCCGATCAGGCATTGAACGCACTATCTGCCAACCTGCACATTATGCAGGGTGCCTTTATGCGTGGTCTGAACGGTTGTAAGGGTGTCCCTGATGATCCCTGGAGAACGGATTGGATGCTAAGAGGCCAGGCGATCATAGATGATTTGACCCTGACTACAACCAGTCAGTAGTAGTTGCTTGTTCCGATATGGGAGGGGATGGCTGTTGGGCCGTCCCCTCCCATAGTTTAGTATCAGGCTACATGACGTACGATTCGAATGTCAGGGTGTGGATGAAGACCTGTAAAGAGAGTCAATCCTTGATGTGAATCTGTCATGAACGAAAAGGTTCAAAAACTCAAAGGCGCGAACATGGACATTGATCTGGCAAGCCCTCAGGGGAGTATTGCATGGGCACAGGATGCTGCGACTACGGTTGGTATGGAACAACACACCGAAAGCCAACATCCCAGCTAGATTTTTCGGGCTCCCACCAATCGTGGAACGCCACAGAAGCATAAGCAGCAGTCCAATACCAGTTGCCACCTCGTACTACTTTACGAGGCGATGATAGTGTTGCGGAAGCTGGTCCGGCAGGATTGCTTGTGGGAGATATGGAGTAGTAATCCGCAGAGTACCAATCAGCGATCCACTCGTAGACGTTGCCTGCCATATTCATAGCCCCATAGGGACTGGCGCCACCAGGATAGGCGTCGCCGGCGACAGTATCCCCAAGATTTTCGTCATAGTTTGCCAGAGATGTAGTTGGGGCTTGGTTTCCCCATGGAAACAGACGAGTATCTTCGGATCCGCGCCCAGCCTTTTCCCACTGGGCTTCGGTTGGCAATGCACCCCCAGCCCACTGACAATATTGATCCGCTCTATACCAATCAACAAATATGACTGGGTAATTTGCATATTTTGAATTGGTGTAATAATCAGGTCTGGTGCTGGAATAGAGTTTCACAGGTTCAGAACATGCACTTTGTTCAACACAACTCTGATATTCCTGATTGGAGACTTCATATTTGTAGATCCAGTAAGCATCCAGCTCCACTGTGTGCAAGGGCATAGCATCTTGAAAATTTTTCTCGGTACATTTAGTGCAGAGCGGCAGGAGTCTATTGATCAATTCAGGAGTTAAACCCATTTGGAATTCTCCTGCAGGAACGAAAACCATCTCTGCCCCGTCAATCGAATTTTGAGAGAATTCACCTGCTGCTGGTTCCATTGGACAACCACGGGTATCCACGCCCTGACCACGATCGCCCTGGGTTGGACATGTATCTCGATCATCGCTGACTCCATCCTTATCTTGGTCAGGAGCGGGAAGTGGACATCCGCTGGGATCGAGTCCATAGCCCAAATCCCCTTGCGTCTTGCAGGCATCCTGACTATCTGGGAATCCATCGCCATCGGAATCGACCGATTCCGGCTCTGTGGTCATACTGGGCATCTCAGTAGATACAGCCTGTGGTTGCTGATAGAAAAAATTACGGAAAATCAGTCCGCCTGCAACGAGGCACAGACCTAGAACCAAAATCCCTCCAAAAATGTACCTGCCCGGTTGAGGCGCTTTTTTCTTTGTGTCTGGTCCAGTTGGATGTTGCGTTGGCTGGGAAGTTGGTGTACGCGGTACCTGATCAACCACAGTCGGGTTGACTAACGGCTGCGGGCTTGCTTGCTGATCGAGAACAGTTTCAACATTGAGCGGGATAATACTGGGCACTATACCTTTGCTCATATTTTCCATAGCACGTGCAAAATCATCCATGCTGAGATAGCGATCTTCGGGCTGTTTGGCTAGAGCTTTAAGCAAAACCTTCTCGACTGCATCTGGTAAATCGGGCACGTATTGGGTTGGACGCGGCAGAGGGTCACTGATCTGTTTGAGTACCACTGCCATCGGGGTGTCGGCCGTATATGGTTTACGACCGGTAATCATTTCGTAGAGAACGATTCCAAGTGAGTAAATATCGGCACGTGCATCCACGCCCTGACCAAGACCTTGTTCTGGAGCCATATACTCAGGCGTGCCAATTCCGACACCGCTCGCGGTCAGGGTGTTTCCTGCTTCAATCTCCAGGAGCTTGGCAATCCCGAAATCGGTCAGCATCAGTTCGCCTGTTTCAGAGAAGAGAATATTGGCAGGCTTGACATCACGGTGGATTATTCCGCGCGCATGGGCAAAGGATAGTCCCCGTGCCACCGGTAGTAACCATTGCATAGCCTCAGCCCAAGCTACCTGTTGATCTGGTCCGAGGTGTGTTTTCAGGGTGCCACCAGGCAAGTATTCCATCACCAGATAGGGTGAACCTTCGTATTCCCCGTAATCGTACACTTTAACAATGTAAGGATGTGAGAGCTTTGCCAGGGCTTTAGCTTCACGCTCAAAGCGTGCCAGGATTTGGTCAAGTTGCTCAGGGGGAAAGGCGCCACGCCGAATGACCTTGAAAGCCACTTCCCGTTCCAGGCGGGTGTCGTAGGCTTTATAGACAGTAGCCATGCCCCCCTCACCCAGTTGTTCGATGAGATGATATCGTCCGATGGATTGACCTGCGAGAGTTGGCATATCTTTACCCGTTGAATCGATGCAATTATCAGACTTGAAACAGCCTTTTCCGTTCACTCAGTTTACTTCATAATGGATGGGTTGGCTACAAAAGCCAGACTGCTTATGAAATCACACCTCCCGTCAGCAGGGACAGCACCTTCTGCGAGAGATTGATCACAGGTTTGCCGACCTTTTCCACATTCTCTGCCGCTGTGATGAGACCATCAATGCTGACCGAATACCATTTCTTATTTGGCTTTTCTTTTGTGGCTTCGTCAACTAATTTTTCTAGATTGTCTGTGGCTTCAGTGGCTTGCTCGTCGGCGAAATCTTCGCCATAGGTGTCTAGTGCTTCCTTGTATTCCTCGTCCCACACATCGCAGATCCGCTTGAAGAACAGCAACGGCAGGATGTAACTCTTCCAGTCCGTGCGGTCAACGGCGCCTCCATCCCCTGCCAATTGTACAGCTGGCCGCCAACAGAGACGGTAAAGAACTAAATAGAGTGACTGCACTGGTGCGGTCACTCTATTGTTATATTAAATGAAGCAACCACTATTTTTTAGTTGGGTTCTTGCTCATTGGCAATGAATACCAGCTCACCTTCGATGTGCTCACTCACCCGCAGGGGGACCCTGGCGAAGCGGGATGTAAAATCTCAATGATGAAACAACATCTCGCCAATTTTCTTGCCAACCCAGCCAAATTCCTCAACGACCCGCGCAACCAAAAAATATTGGTTATATCCGCCTTCGTTATTCTGTTTACCTGCCTGCTTTTCCCTCTTTTAGGAAGAGCGGCACGCCGCAGCGAAACTGTATCTGCAGAAGGCATGAACACCACGCCCATATCCACAACTCCCACCATCACGCCTACAAAATGGTGGATCAAGGCAAAGGCCACATCCTCCCCCACCCCATCGAGCCTCACAACGTCCGCAGATCCTGCAGGGATGCCGGCAAGTGGTTGTCCTTCGAGTTTTTCATCCCCGTTACAGCCAGGAATATATGCCCATATTTCCCTCACTCCCCCTCTGCCCAACCGCATACGCTCTGGTGCAAGCAGAGCAACTTCCTATCTTGGACAGATCGAGCCTGGCGACGGCGTGAGAGTCCTCGATGGCCCGCTGTGTGCTGACGGTTTTTCGTGGTGGCTTGTAGAGTCCACACAAGACGGATTACGAGGGTGGACAGCGGAGGGGAAAGGCTCAGAGCAATGGATAATACCCTGTCCTGATCAAACAGCGGCTTGCAACAAAAAACCAGCACCCACACCGTCCTCGCCGGCTGTATCTACATCGTCCCCGAAGGATAAGGATAACAGGTGCAAATCGGACAAGCTTGTTGTAGGTATTCTTGCGCAGGTGGAACAGGACAGTCTGTTGGTGATCCGATCAGAGCCCAAAACCGGTGACGTGGTCGGACGCGCCGGCCCGCTGTCAGTGGTCAATATTGTTGATGGTCCAGCCTGTGCAGGCGGTGCAGCTTGGTTCAAAGTCAATAGTACCGCACTAAACCTTTCGGGGTGGGCTACAGAAAACAATCTATATGCTTGTTCAAAGGAGGAGGGGTGCAATTGAGCACCTATATTGAATATATCCTCATTTATATTACCCTGCACATTTCCTAGAGTCACAGTTGTCAGACAATAAATTTTCATAAAAATCGTAAACTTCCATGAAACTATTGAATCGGTATTCAAAAAACTGTATACTGTTTTTAGTCAAGTTTCACTTGGGAGGGTGAGATGGCGCCACGCAAAAAATCTTCAAAAAAGGCCCAGACCAACCTGGGTGATGTCATTCGTGTCAACAATCAGGGAAACCATGTTGCGATTGCTGCAGGTCGGAACGCAAAGGCGGGTATTTCAAGTGTTACCAAAGTTTCGGAAGTCGATAAATGGTGTGAAGATATGGAAAATCATATCAATGCTATAAAAAATTTGCTTCCAGATGATAAAACCGATTTGAAGGATCATGTCGATAAGGTGGCCAATGAAATTTCGAAAGGCAAAAAAGCCAATTCAGGTCGCTTGGAACGCTTATTAAATTCAATTGGCGGCATGGCTCCGGATATTTTTGATGTGACCATAGCGACGCTGGCAAATCCTTTGGCAGGAATAGGACTTGTTGCAAAAAAAATCGGCGATAAAGCAAAATTAGCAACAATGTAGAATCACAAAAGAAGCATGCCTCCAAAGAAGAAAGATGCGTCTGGCAGAAAAAAGCCAACACCCAGGGGCGACAAGATTGGTGTGGAAAATCGCGGTGAAGGGAGCGCCATTGCCGCCGGGCGTGGTTCCAGAGCGACAGTTTTTAATATTCGCGATTTGAAGTGGCAACCGGTTGTCATCGTTTTGACGGTTGTTGGAGTGTTGCTAGGGGTAATTTTATGGAATGTCATTCCCAGAACGCCGTCAGTAATGACCAGTCAGTTCAATGTGGCCGTAGCAGAGTTCCTTGTACTTGATAAAAATGGGAAGCTGATAAAAAGTGATGACGGGTGGTACTTGGCTGATTATGTGGCAAAACAGATTGAGACACAATTTAATGGAATTGAACTCAAAAAAACCATTCCTTATGAAATTTGGGGACCTGACAGGGTAAACCCAATAAATGGGACAACAATCGAAATACGTAAGACCAGAGCTTCTGAAGTCGCAAAAGAAATTCAGGCGCAGATATTGATATACGGTGTCATTCTCGCAGATGGAGAACAATCAAAATTTTCCCCTGAGTTTTATATCAATCACAAGGGATTCTGGCAGGCTAGTGAAATTGAAGGGCCGCACGAAATGGGCAGCCAATTGAACCTGGCCTTGCCTTTTGGGGATTCCATTCAATCCATCGAAAACCCGGCATTGGCAGGTCGTGTTAATGCTCTTGATTTGATCACAATTGGATTAGCCTATTATTCTGTTGATGATTATGCAAACGCTGTTCATTATTTAGAGCAAGCTTCTGCTGAGCCTCGATGGCTGGACGGAAGCGGCAAGGAAGTAGCTTACCTGTTGTTGGGCAATGCCTATGTGGGATGGGCATCGAAGGAGAACGATGATCAATACCTTCCTCAAGCAGAGGAAAGCTACATCGAGTCCCTGCGCATCAACAAAAATTATGGACGAGGCCTTGTGGGTCTCGCCAATATTCTGTATTTGGAATCGGTTGGCTCACTTCAAGATATAAAAATCGATCCGGTAAAACTGGATGAGGCTGCCGCATTGACTGAACAAGCATTGGCGCTAAAGGATCAACCCGAAACTGCCAACATCCCTGCTAAGGCGCACTTTAATCTTGGACAGATTGCCTGGGCTCGTTATCGAGCCCAACTTCCTGGTCAAGACTGGTCTGAAATAGCCAAGCAGGAATTTACTTTTGTTACGAAAGAATATGAGGCTGGCAATACTGCTTTGGAAACTTACGCAGCACATGCATATCTGCGGTTGGGCGTGATCGAGTATGCTCAAAATAAGACAGATACGGCTGTTGATTCAAGTATAGCTTTGATTAAAAAAGCCATTTCCCTGGCGCCTCCTTTTTATAAGGGAGAATATTCAATCACACTGGGGAATATTTACAAAAATGTTGGGCAGAAGGATCTAGCTGAGCAGGCGTATCAGGACGCTCTCGCATTTGCCGAGTCAAATGGCGACCCAAAGAGTTATGAGAATTATCAAAAAATATTGGATGCTCTTAACAGGCCATAAAACCCATCCAATAACGGCCCGGGTTCTCCTCGAAAGAAGAGGTTTTCATGAAAACCAAAATTGTATTCTCTATCCTTGTTTCTACATTTGTGTTTTTTAGTTGTACCGGGCCAGAATATCTCCCTGTTACAAAGGAAGAAGCACCCGCACTAAAACTAGAAACTTATACTCCTTTGCCGACTCTGTCGGACGCAAATTCAGGATTAAGTTTTACAACGCCGGCTACCACTACATCCGCTCCCCGCACAAATACCCCCACAAAGATACCAACCAATACTCCACTTCCTCCCTTGCCAGATTTTGACCATGTGCTTACTTATGGTGGCGGTGCAGGAGGATCAACGGCATACGATTATTGTCTCTCCAACTTCCCCGGACAAATTCCAGCTACCACGGGTAAAAAAACTATTCGCCAGACTGCATATTTGTGTTTATGGGGAATGCCATATGATATTCCTTTTGAGGTGAATTTGATTTCACCCAACAATGAAATTACCCTTACTGGAATATTTAAAGCCACCTCAAACAATTCACTTGTATGGTCTGGACATAATCCAGAAGAACATGCTAGTCGGGCATATTCAGCTACCGCAAACCAAACCGCTGTTTTTATAAACCAGACAATTGTGTTGAAGCCATTAATTGCTAACATGATTGTGATTTCTCCCTGGTGGCCAGACGATTTTCCCAGTGGGATGTGGCAAATACATGTCATATGGACAGGAGGGGAAACACACGGGATTTTAGATGCAAACACAAGAGATAACCCAGAGGGACGCCCATCCATAAGAGTAATAGATCATAGACTGAAAACAGAAATTCTCCCCAGTGGTGTCATCGAGCAAAGGACTGTCCATTCGGGCGATCCCGGAACGGTGAGTGGAACAGGTTTTATGTCCAATTCAATTGTTTATCTCCTAGTTTATACGGCTGAAAATACAGGAATATACAATCCTACGTTTGAACGGTTCGTTTTTGTAACTGGCAAGTCTGTTCTGACAGATGACAATGGAAAATTCATGGTAAATCTTTCTGACAATTTTGAAACGGGAAGATTATATATGGTGCTTGGAGTTGTAGATCCCCAGGCTAAATTAACCATTGGATCCGCATCTGAAATAAACACTGATGCCATTGAGGCTGAAGAAATCTTCTATATCCAACCGCCAGGACCAGTCTTTGACACATCGTCAACGGGTTCAGTGTCACATGGATTTTTTATCATCAACCAGCTTTCGGAAAAATGTATTGACGTAAGAGGCTTGCCCGGAACGGAAAACGAGGCCCCTTTGCAACTCTGGGATTGTGAATTTGGTGATTCATACACAGATCAAAGATGGGAGTTCGTCAATGATGGTTTCCTCCGCAACGTTTTATCAGGCAAATGCATGGATGTGAAAGGCCTGCCGGGCATAAATAACGAAGACCAATTACAACTTTGGGATTGTGAGTTCTCAGATCCAAATAACACAGACCAGAGATGGAAAATCACAAGTGACGGTTTTCTTGAGAATTTACGATCCGGAAAATGTATCGATGTACGAGGGTTACCAGGAGTCAGCAATGAAGACTCGCTTCAACTCTGGGATTGCGAATATGGAAATTCAAATACAGACCAAAAGTGGTACCTGAAGTAGAAATTTCCATGCAATCAGAGACTTGGGGGCTGGATGTTTTTGTTATGTGTAGAGCAGACATGCAAAATACTCTTGAATTGGCAACGTCTACCATTAACCTGGAGAATATATAAGCACCTAGATGGGTTTACTTCAGACCTAAAGGTATCTAATCGCGTCATAAAAGTGAGGATGTTATGAAATCTAGATTCTCTCTCTTTATTATGGTCATAATTATTTCTACATTAGCTTGCGGAAGTCCTGCAACCAGCCCAGATCCATCGATACCAGAAGATACAAGCGAAGAAGAGTCTTCTCAATCCGAGTCTCATGTATTTCCGACACTGTTGCCTACCAAGGCCAATGTACCTGCACCTACTGAAATTACTAAATCTACAAAAATTCCTACCAAACTACCATTAACAGCACTAACGAAGATACCCACAAACACCCCCCTTCCACCTTTACCAGATTTCGATGCTGTTATTACTTTTGGCGGTGGAGGAGCAGAAATCGGATGCGAAGAATATCCACCCAATGGTGACCAAATCTGGGTCGAGGGAGCAGGTTATGGTTCCCTTGCTGTATTGTGCGTCTTTCTACAGAATGTCGATTCTTCTGTACCAATACGTCTTCAACTTTCTCAGGTTGAAGGCGGGATTGATCTATGGTCGAGGGATCTAATCTTTGATATGAATAAGCAGTTGGTGCTTTGGGATGGGTACACATTCCGGTTATATGATCAGATCATAGAGATGGGAGGCCTTATTGACTCTTGGGAGGACGGTAATGTCAAGTTTGCACTTGCAATCCAGTTACCACTGGGTCTGCCGGCTGGTGATTGGCAAATCACAATTGATCGGCCTGGAGGAGTGCCTGTAAGTGAAGTATTCCAGATATCCAAAAAGGCCGGGTTTTCCTATATTAACGCTTTGGATACACGGTCGAGGCGTGAGCTCAAACCTGGATGGTGCTGTGGCCAAAATCCCCAACTTTTGCAGTTTCCGGACCACGAATCACTATTGATCATGGGAACTGATTATCCACCGAACACGCCCGTCCATATTCTGGTGTATAAGGAATTGGATATAGGTGGTTATGATTTATTCTTCAATGATGTCATGGTCACC
Source organism: uncultured Anaerolinea sp. (assembly GCA_964436455.1). Lineage (GTDB taxonomy): Bacteria > Chloroflexota > Anaerolineae > Anaerolineales > Villigracilaceae > Defluviilinea. The sequence goes on from CAYTDB010000066.1 coordinate 20,495, forward strand.
GATGATAGAGGGGTAATTTGGGAAGAAATTTACCAAACTTTTGAAGTGGGTTCATATATCTTGTATGGGATAACATATCCAGACACGTTGCTGGGTGGGGAGAATTACACTTCTTGTCAGAGTGCGCTTGGCAACACGGCAGGTGCGTCCTGTGATTACTTTATCGTTATGGACATCGTTACCCCATAGCTAGTGTCTGTCCAAGAAATACGCCAGTGCCGTACTTTACGAGCGCAAAAACCTTGAAATTAGCCGTAAAAACGAGCTGTACTACTCTCCCAAGGGGATTTCTTGGACACGAACTAGCTATTTAACGCGGTTAATGTGCCTCGCATGGATCAGGTATTTTGATTAATCTATTTTGATATTCAGGATGAGGAATTTCCAGATATTTCGGGTGTTGTTAAGAATCTCATGAACTTCGAAATCATGGCGCGATAACATTCTTACGCCATTACCAATATTCTAATACCCATCAGTTCAAGGTATTTTCTTAATTCTTTTGCGTAAAATATCTTTATCAATGGAAAGGGGCGACTTTAGCCCCTTTCTCCACCTCGAGGAGCTGCCATCTAAGCTTATGTGCCAGCGCACTCTGGATCAGCAATCGCAGGTCATATTGAAGGTTATAAACCACCAGGAGTTTCCCTCGAACAACTTTGTGCAGCCGAGGGAGGATTTCGGGAAATGTGGGAGCATCCTTCACCATCTCACTGGTGATGCCATGCACCGCCGCCGCTCCTGGCGTGATCGGAACAGTAGGTTTCACCAATACATTATCCATCAGGACACTGCCACCACCATCGATCACACCGATCTGAATCACTTCAGCTTCCGGACCAAGCCCAGTGGTTTCAGTATCCAAGATCACCCAGCTGTTTGGGTTACGTGCCAAAAGCCCACGCGCCCAAGCGGCTGACTGCTGGCGGGCATGCTCGAAGAAATCACTATTGGGCATCTTCGTCACCAATTTCGTGATCGATGCGGTCAATGATCGCCGCATGAACCGCGATCTCAATATGGTCCGAGATCCCCACACCACCAATACAATCCTGAATCTCAACCGCAAGGCTGAACTTATCCAGCGAAGCAATCTTTTCGATCAAATCCGGATTCTTACAGATAAACTCAAGTGCAGTGTTCTTCGCCTGTTCCACAGTGACGGCATAGATGTTGCCATGCACATCGAGCGGCAGGTGTTCCTCCAGATTGTGCAGGATACAGTGTGGGCAATGGTTTTCATGCGCCACATCCGCACATTCACATTGCGGCTCTTCGTCGTTCTGGAACGGGCATCCGACTCTGTGTATTGAGTGACGGCTTTCCCAATCTTCATCGGAGAAACCTTTCTTGCAGATGATACAAGTCACGCCTTCCTTTTCAGGGTAGTTGGTTATTATCATTGTCGGAATACCTCCATGCGCACATGAAAAAAGCAGGGACGATATCGTCTCTGCTTTTCATGTTCCGAATTGTGTGTTGTTTTTTTTCAATAATGGTATCGCGCCTGGAGAAAATCGATCCGACCTTCCCGCACGAGGTATACGATACGATGTTCCTGCGTCAATCTACGCGACCAACATCCCGGCGCCAGGTATTTCAACGGCTCCGGCTTGCCGATACCGTCAAACGGATCACGCAGGATCGCCTCAATCAACTCGAAGGCGCGCAACGCTAGTTTACGGTCTGTCTCAACCCAATATTTCAGGTCTTCGATAAACTCGTCCTGAAATACAGCTTCACGCTTTTTTTGTTTCAAGTCCCACCTCACGTCGCAGTTCTTCAACAGATTGTGGCGTTCCCTGGCTCTTCAATGCTTTTGCCAAAGCAGAAAGAACCCTCTCGGCATTCTGAGGGGAACGCAAAAGGTAGGCAGTTTCGGTCAAACTCGCCAGTTCATCTGCCGAGATCATGGCAACATCCTCGGAACCGCGCCGATGAATGATGACCACTTCGCGGTCCTTTGTCACACGGTCAAGCAGGCTTGCAAGCTGTTCCCGTGCACTGGTGTAGGTAAATTCGATTGTCATCAACGCTTCTCCTATGTACAGGGTTTCTGTACAACATTATACCTCCATTTATTTGTTTGTTGGCAATGTCCATATGCCGCGATCAGGATGGGAGAGAACCGTTGTGTTCATTGGAGTACCTTTTCCCCACGTTCACTGATCCAACAACGCTTGACTGCAACATCCACGATCCAGTCTGGTGTATCTGCATAGAATCGGAGATACCCAAGAACAGTGTTGTGGTACTACCAATCATTGGTTGAAGCAATATCACCCACGTTTTCGTAATGACGTTCAGATGGAATGCTACCGCCATGTTCTGACTGCCATTCCACATCCCATTTCCTGCATTGTTCAATATGAGCAATTCGGTCTTCACGTGTTGTGATAACTGAACGGACGTTTATAACATTCATGGTTTGTAGGTTCATAAAACATACGCAAGAAGGCGACCGTTCATACCCTGCGCCATTCCTACGCAACGCATCTTTTAGAAGCGGGCGGGTGTCAACCTGCGTATCATCCAGAGCTATCTAGGTCACGCCTCCCCCACAGCGACTGCCATCTACACCCATTTGACTTCCAGCACCCATGCCCAGACCAGTGACAAGATCAATGAACTGGCGGAGATCTTTCGATGCTACGGCGCCGCATACCGCCAGAAACATGCCCAGCAATTACTGCCTTCCCAGCGGACCGCCATGCGCGCCATTGAGCATTGCCGTACTGAGGTTCTGGGCGGCAAGGTCTATCGCTGTGTTGTCTGCGGCGAAACCGATTACAGTTACCATTCCTGCCGCAACCGTCATTGTCCCAAGTGTCAGCAGGAGCAGACCGAAGAGTGGCTGGCCCTGCAGCAGGAATTACTGCTGCCCACTCCTTATTTCCTGCTGACCTTCACGTTGCCCTCCGAACTCCGCGCTTGACAAGCGGTCCAGAAACTGGCCAGAGATCCACGCTTGATCGGTGGTCAGATAGGTCTGGTCGGTGTACTGCAAACCTGGACCCGTGATCTCATCTACCACCCGCATGTGCATTACCTGGCTCCTGCCGGTGGTCTGGCTTCCGATGGACGGACCTGGCTCAAGGCGCGTCACAACTTCCTACCTGCCAAAGCCTTGTCCTCCATTTTCCGCGCCATCTTTCGTCGGGCCTTACAGAAAACGAACCTCTTCACCCAGGTCTCATCCAAGGTTTGGCGAAAAAAATGGGTGGTGCACTGCAAGGCGGTTGGCAATGGGCAGGCAGCGCTCAAGTATCTGGCTCCCTACATTTTCCGGGTTGCTCTCAGTAACCGTCGCCTGATCCGATGCGTTGACACCGGTGACATGGCGTCTTCCCGCATCACCTTCTCTTACTGCTCTTCCGATGACGGTCAACTCAAGCGTTGCACCCTCGCTGCGGAAGATTTCATCCAGCGCTTTCTCCATCGCATCCTGCCGCACCGGTTTGTGAAGGTTCGCTACTATGGTTTCTTCGCCCCCACCCAACGCACCAAACTTAGGGCTCTGCAGAAACATCTTGCCAGTCTTATTCCTCTTGATGAGGCTGGCAAGGAAATCGTCTCGCCTTTACCACACAAGTTCCTGTGTCCCAAGTGTGGTCAACCCATGCTCTTCCAATATGATCTGCCTCCGGTTGCCTGTCGTTCTCCCTAGAGCGGAGTTCCTTCCCGCACTCCCCTGGATCGGGCAGTGGATAGTTTGCCATCTGTCCTTGTTTGGGATTCGCAACAAGCGGTTTGAGACCTTCACGCAATGGCGATCGTGTGCGCATGAGAAACCTTTTTCATGTACAATTATTTTGTTGAACCAGCCTATGGTTCCCTTAAGTTGTTTTTTTGAGCCACCTGGCGGGTTTGAATCCCCAAGTCCCTCGTCGTGGGATTGGGCGGGCGGCTTAGTCCAACTCGGACAGATGCGGCGGCACACTGTCCCTTTCCTCTGTCTTTCTCTCTTTCCGCCGCATCAATTCGTTGGGCTGTTACATCATATGAGTTAAGAATTGGACAAAGAATGCAGATTAGCAGAGTCAATCAATCAATTCAATTAATCGACGGAAGAACACTTGGTTACGCAGAATACGGCTCCGAAGATGGCGTGCCTGTATTTTATTTTACGGGTGGAAATAGTTCCCGTTTTGAAGGTAAGTGGTTTGACAATGCGGCAACAAAGAAACACATTCGTCTTATTGTTCCTGATCGACCAGGATTTGGTTTGTCAACCTTTCAGCCTAAACGTCAACTCCTTGATTGGCCAAATGATATACTCGAATTAGTCAATGTCTTGTCAATTAATTCATTTTCAGTATTTGGATTGTCAGGTGGTGGACCACATGTACTGGCGACAGCATACAAGATTCCAGAGAAGATTACGAAAGTTGCCATTGTTAGTGGCACTGCACCACCAGAGATGTCAAATAAATTTGAAGGCATGTGGCCACCAGTAAAAGTTATCTTTCTTACCGCAAAAAATATGCCTACAGTAAATCGATTCTTGCTAAAACAAATGTCCGGGTTTTATAGCAACGAAGCGCAAATGATGAAACGGATGAAACAAGCGTTACCGCGTCCAGACGTTGAATTAATTGATAGAAAACCCGAGATAATTAAAATATTTGCAGAAGCCACAAAAGAATCCCACCGCAATGGGATTGAAGGTGACGCATGGGAATGGCGTTTATATGTTAACGATTGGGGATTTCAAATAAGTGATATAAATTGTGAAATCAAATTATGGTATGGTATCCACGACCAACAAGTGCCAATTGGAATGGGGCGTTATTTCGAAAGGGTTTTACCAAAGGCTCGTTTAATTGAAGTAGAAAATGGAGGACATTTCTCTACCATCAATAATTATATTGAAGATGTTTTGGATTACCTGTCACAAAACACCTAACAAAGCGTCCGTTTGACGGGTGGGTACAGTTATAGGTAACTGAAAATCAATTTTGGGAGAGAATTAGAATGTTAAACATCGAAGTTATTAATCGAAAGCCTCAACAAGACGACCAACGCAAAACACCAATTTTTTGTGCATTCATGGTGGCTTTCATGGAGCGTGGTGCTGGGATGAGTATTTTCTACCTTATTTTGCAAAACACGGTTTCGAGTCCTATGCTTTAAGTTTGCGCGGGCACGGCAAAAGTGAAGGTCACGAAAATATAAACAGATGGCGCATTGCTGACTATGTTAGCGACGTAGAACAAGTAATCTCTCAATTATCAACTCAACCTATACTCATCGGTCATTCTTTAGGCGGAATCGTTGTTCAAAAATATCTGGAAAACCACATCGCTCCCGCAGGGGTTTTACTAGCATCATCGCCATTGCGCGGAATGGCAAGTGCATCTTTCAAAACAATGCTACAGTATCCCTTGCCAATACTCAAAATGCTTCTAACCACCAATATGATTTATTCCCGACCAACGTTTGAAAGTGTTTTCTTTTCAGCAGATATGCCGCGAGAACAAGTGGCTTCATATTTATCGCGTATGGGGAATGAATCTTTTTGGGCATTTATGGATATAGTTATGTTCAATAAACCCAATCCTGAAAAAATCAAAACACCGATGTTGGTCATTGGCGGAGAAAAGGATTCGTCCATTCCTCATCAGGTCAATGAATCTTTGGCACAAGCCTACAATACCAAATTGGAAACATTTCCTGTTGCTCACGACATGATATTGGAAGCAAATTGGGAAACTGTAGCCAATCGAATCGTAAATTGGTTATCAGAACGCGCCCTATAAAACAAAAGCGGGCTAACATTGTTTGCACCCGAACGCGGGCAGGCATTGCCGACGCCGCATCCAATTCAGCCCCTTCTGCTTTTAGACACAGAAAAATATAAAGGAGATATTAATTCATGAAACGACTTTATCTAATTTTAGCAATCTTGGGGGCAATAATCCCAAATATATTTTTGCTCAATTCATCATGAATGAAGGGGTAGACCTTGCTAAATTTGCTTCTGCCCTGTTTGCAAATCCAGCGGCATCGGGTTTTACTTCAGATTTATTGTTCACGTCATTTGTGTTTTGGTTAATAATGTTTGTTGAACGACGAAGAAGCAATAATACTAGTCCTAGTCCATTCATCTTTATCGTACTTAATTTAGTAATTGGGCTTTCGTGTGCTGTGCCAGCATATCTTTACGCAAGAGAAAAAGACGCTAAGTAAATTGATATAAAACAACAAAGCCTTAATCAAAACCTGCCCACCGAAGCGTGCAGCGGACGGCGGGGATTCTGCGCAACTTACAGGCATTTTCTACGCTTCGGGTTTATACTGCTCTCAGGCTTTTATCCACCCCCGCCCCGCCGTCCGCCGCTACCGATAACTTGCAGTGTCAAGGCTTGAGGGGAAATTGTCTGCGCTATTCTGTATTAGTTGTTTTCCGCAACTGTTCTCCCAGTCGTTTTTTTATTTTATGGCTGGTTCTTCTTTTTTTAGGGTACGCTTAGCCCCCCCCGTTGAGGTTATAGCTTTCACCCCGGGTTGTAATTCAGGATTAAAATTTTAGTTAA
>CAYTDB010000067.1:0-26734 GCA_964436455.1 uncultured Anaerolinea sp.
CGGTAGGAAAGGTCGAAGCGTTCCATCAGGCGGAGAAAGATCGGGTGCAGAGTCGCAGGATAGCGCACGCCTTTGGCGTCATCCGCGCGGTTTTTGTCATCCCATAATTGAGCGAGGCGCGAGAATTTGACCAAGCCGTGCGCGGCGCGAGTCGCTTCATCGTCGAGGACATAACTCATGGCGGTGGCGAGCCAATCGGGACGGAGGATGACGATGTCGCGCAGGGTCGGGTCGTTTTCGTAATGGGTGAGATGTCCGAGGCGGTGCGAGATGGTGATGAAGAGGCGCGCGATTTCATCATCCATGTTGTGGGCGCGGCAGATGTCGAGGACTTCGCGCAGGGGCAGATACGGCGCGCCCTTGTCTTGCAGGGCTTGTCGGACATCGGCAAAACTCTTCGGCACGGAGCGACCGACTTCGGGCAGGCTCGCGGCGACCTGGGCGATGGCGCGTTTGAGTTCATCAATGCCTTTGCGATTGCCGTGCTCATCGGGTTTGCTTTCGACGAAGAAAAAGTCAACGACGGTTTCCTTGCCGAACAAATCCCACAGTTCCTGACGGTCAATATCGGGCTGACGCTGCTGCGGTCCGCCGTGCGTGGCGACGACGAGAATCTTCGCGCTTGGCTCGCGGCGCTTAACGAGTTGAATCCATTCCTTGACTTGTCCTGCCTGCGAACCTTCGCGCGGCTTCCACACAACGAGATAGACGGCGGGCGCGCTGAAGAACAACTGGTGCGTGGGGCGGTAGACGCGCTGTCCGCCGAAGTCCCAGGCGTTGAGGGTGATGGAGGTTTGGGTGTCGGTAGTGACGTTGAAGGATTGGATTTCTATGCCGTGAGTTGTATCATGTTCTCTGTATGGTTTCCCCAACAACGAATCCATTAAACAAGTTTTACCAACTTCACCTTCACCAACGAGGATAAGTTTGGCTTCGTTTGCAGAAACCACAGGACCCGCACGCAAGTATAGTTTGACTGCGTCAAGACCATGTTTATAAGCTTCGGCAAGTTCGGCGTTGATAGGCGATCTATCAAGATAGATATTTTCAAGATGTGGAAGTTTTCCAACCGATAATGGAATGTCCCTGACATTCGTAGCACAAGCACTAAGATTCTTGAGGTTTTTCAATTCCCCCAACCATTCCGGCAGTGAATTAAGTGTGCTTAAAAAATCAATTCTAAGATCTTCGATGTTATTTAGATGACGAATAACTTCAGGAACCTTTCTGAAGGGATTGCCAAGACCAAGAGAACCAAGGATCAGTTGTCGTAAACTACATAAATGTCTGAAGGATTCAGGAAGATCAGAGAGTTTGTTGTCAGAGATTACAAGTTTCTGTAATTGCGAAAGATTACCAAGTGAGTCTGGTAGTTCCACTAGTTGATTGCTCATAACTACTAATGACTGTAAATCTGTGAGTTCTCCCACCAACTCTGGAAGCATTTTTAACGGGTTTGATCTGAGATTAAGTGATTGTAACTGCTTAAGTCCCTTCATCCACTCGGGGAGCGTTTTCAACGAGTTGAATTTGAGGTCAAGTGATTGCAGTTTTGTGAGTCCTCGTAACGATTCGGGTAATGAATCTAATTTATTAAAAGAGAGATCTAGAATATGCAATTGCTTGAGATCACCTACCACCTCTGGCAACCATGTCAACTGGTTATCTGCCCAAGTTCTTTTATGGTTTTGTCCAAGGTTAAGTTTCTGCAATTGGGATAATTCACCAATTAATTCTGGCAATTCAATAAGTTTCATGCCGCTGAGATCAAGTTCCGTCGCGCCTGAATTCAGGGCTTCTTCGATTTTCTTTTCTGCTTGGTAGTAGGCTTCGTCTTTCATTGTCTTAACCTTGATTTGCTTAATTGAGAGATTGCCTGATTACCGTCTACGAATTCTTATCCACGAATAAACGAACCCGATGGGCGAGTCTTCGATTATTCGTGGATGGTTGTTTGCAAATTTCATTTTGTCGTTTCCACGTACATTTCGGCAAAGTGTTCCATCAACAGGCGGTGGACGAAGATATATCCGCCCCCGACGCGGCGCAGGAAGATCAGGTCAACGCAGTGGTCGAGGAAGCGACTGTAATTCTCGGGAATAAAGCCATTACGAAAAAGTAAGAATTTCAGCGAATAAACATAAACAGTAGTATGTACTTTGCTTTCCAAACTTCTTGCCCTGTCTGGGAGCGGTTTTTCCTTCCACTTTCCTGCGAGAAACTCGAGTTCTTGTGTTGGTAATTCTGATTTAAACTTATCAAGCAATTCAGTGTTTTCGTAAATATCTAGCCCAAATGAAAAAGACTCTGAATATCCCAACAAATAACCAAAACCCGCTAACAAACAGAGTAATAAAATCAAAATAGCAGCATTGGCACTTAAGGTGTTGGGGGAGAAAATGTTAAGCAAGACGAGTGCGAAGGATCCAATTAACAAGCCTAATAGACCGCCAATAATTGCTGAAATGATTCGAACGCTTTTATAATGTTTATTTCTTAGAGGTCGAGTTCCCAACCAACTCCGTTGCATCTGCACTTGAATGAAAACAACTTGACTATGGTCGACCATTTTCCTTGCCAGCCACGAAATCCAATTTAACACACTCTGCTTATTAAATGACATATTTTTCGAGCGTGGACGCTCAAACATGCGCTCAATATAAGTGTCAAAAAGATGTTTGCGCTGCGCCTTCTCGTCTTGCGACACCCAAATATCCACATCGCGCTTATCCCGATATGTCATGAGCATAATGCTCAAAAATAGGGGCGTCTCTGCCATCTCACGCAGGACGCTATCATCTTTTTCAAGCGCCTGCTTGATTCCCGCCATCTCATCCCCAAATCGGGTGAAAAATTCGGTGATCTGTCCCCGTGTCAGCGGTTGGACTTCGATTGCGCCTTCGAAGGATAATTTTGCGTTGAGGTCTGCATACTCCTGGCTGCGGCTGCACACGGCAAGGGAAGTCAAGCCATTTTGCTTCCTGAATTCGTTGATTGCCTCTACGCATTTGGCGCGGCTGTCCTGCCGCACTTCGTCCAACCCATCCAAGAGCAACAACAGTTTATTGCCCTTCACCCAATCGGGTGCGGTCTTGCGGGGGACACTGTACAGATTGTTCAACTCCTGCGCCAGCCAATCGGCAATCGTTTTCGATTCCGTCCAAGATGAAAGGTTGAACACCATCGGGATGGACTGGGTGATGTCTTCCCTGGCGCGTGCGATCAACCCGCGGGCGAGTTCCAACAGCATGGTGGTCTTGCCAGAGCCAGGCGCGCCGAGAATCAACAGGGAACGTCCCATGCCGATGGATTCAAAAATCTCCAGCATGGATGTCCCTGCGGGGAGGGTCTCATCCGTTGCTTCCTTCTTGATCGCCCACGGATACTTGGTCACTGCTTCGGGGTCTTCCTTGATTCCCAAATCCAATAAAGCCGCGCCGTGCAGGGAGGCGTCCAGCACGCCTTTGATCCATGCGTTTTCGACGTGTCCCAGCAGGATGCGGCGGTTGCGCTGTTCGAGAGTCTCGGAGTCGCTTTTGAAGATGTTGAAGAATTTTTGGATGATGGTCGTCTTGTTGACAGTAACCGTATTGTTGTCCCCTGTAGTGATGACGCTGTCCACTACATCGCCATCGATTGTGGTGATGTTCTTCCTTTCAGGCGGAGCCTTTTGTTTTGCAGGCGTCATGGCTGTTGGGTGATGTTACTTCTGCGACCCTTCTTTGGCTTTCTCCGCAATCTTACGAATCACAGTGGCGATTCCCGCTGCAGGGTTGGCGAGGGTGGAGATCACAACCTCCCCAATATCTGGTGCCATGTCAGTCAGCGTGCTCAGCCAGCGGTCAACCTTGGCGGGATTGGCTTCCTCGCCTTTGGCGGTTTCCTGCTCGATGCGCTGAACAGTTTCGATGATTTCTTCCTTGTCAACTTGCGGGTCTTCCTGGCGGGTTTCGATCTGTCGATAAATGACTTCAAAATAATTAGTGATTTCATTCGCCTGCGTATTGACAGATTGGGTAACTGTATTGTGATCCCCAACGACGATATTGCTGCCACTAACACTCCCACCAATACTGATATTACTTCCGCCCGAATCATTGGTGTTCACCGTTTTTGATTTGGTTGATTTTTTATTAGCCATCGTGTGCCTCCTACGGAATTCCCATCAACATTCTTGTTTCTGGATGACTGTCAGAGATGCCCATTTCGCATCTTTGATTCTACTCCATAAGCCTTTTCCTGAGGGTTTATAATTCACTTGAAACGGAATATTTATCGGTGGTTCAAGACGCTGCGCTACTCACGCCCGATGCATGGAGTCAGCATGGACAAGACCAAGGCGCTTCAAAAACTATTGAGCGGAACGGCAACCAAGAAAGAGATCGAACTGCTCAAGCAGGCGCTTGCCAGCGGGGAGATTTCCATTGGCGGGGATGTGAACCGATCGGTGGTAATTATCGGCAGCGGAAACAAAGTCGAACTCACAGCAGAAGCGTTGAGTCTGCTCAAACCTGAAACAAAGACGGAAGAACAAGTCGAAGGCGATCCGCCCTACATGGGACTGCGCTACTTCGACACCCAGGACGCGGACTTGTTCTACGGGCGCGAGGCATTGACCCGCGAGTTGCTGGCACGTGTACAAAAGGAATCCTTTCTTGCCATCGTGGGTGCTTCGGGGAGCGGAAAGTCATCCGTCGCGCGGGCAGGGCTTATCCCCGCGTGGAAGAAAGAAAATGAGCGCGGAGCAATCCACGTTATCACACCCACTGCGCATCCATTGGAGAGTCTCGCGGCAAGTCTGACACGCGAATCAGAATCGGTCACAGCAACCTCTACGTTGATGGATGACCTGATGAAGGACACCCGCAGTCTACGGTTGTATGTCAAGAAGACATTGGGGGAAACGAAATTGTTGTTGCTGGTTGACCAATTCGAAGAAACATTCACTTTGTGCAAAGATCCTGCCGAGCGCAAGGGGTTCATTGAGAATCTGTTATACCTTGCAGATGATGATTCAGCCCGTGTGGTCATCACCCTGCGCGCGGACTTCTATCATCACTGTGCGGAATACGAAGGCTTGCGTAATGTGTTGAAGACTCATCAGGAATACATCGGCGCAATGACCGCGGACGAACTACGGCAGGCAATCACCACACCGGCGGAAAAGAACAGCTGGGACTTTCAACCTGGTTTGGTGGATTTGATACTGTCCGATGTAGGCACGGAGCCTGGCGCGCTGCCTCTGCTCTCCCATGCCCTGCTGGAAACGTGGAAGCGCAGGCAGGGACGCACGTTGACCTTGCAAGGATACGCAGATGCAGGTGGGGTGAAGAAGGCGATTACCCAAACCGCCGAAAGCGTGTACGACAAACTCACCCCCGCCGAGCAGACGATTGCCCGTGAAATCTTTTTGCGTTTGACAGAGCTTGGCGAAGGTGTGCAGGATACCCGTCGTCGTATCCTGTTGAGTGAGTTAGGTACACAAGACACGGTTGCAAAGGTTCTTAAAATTTTGACCGATGCACGCCTTGTAACCACAGAAAGGGATAATGCTGAGGTAGCGCACGAAGCCTTAATTCGCGAATGGGGAACCTTGCGCCAATGGCTGGATGAAGACCGCGATAGCCTGCGCCTGCACCGCCACCTGACCGAAAGCGCCCAGGAGTGGAAACGACGCGGGAAAGAAGCCAGTGAGTTATATCGTGGCGCGAGGTTGAAGCAGTTACAGAATTGGTTGAAAGGACATAGCGAACAACTCAGCTCGCTGGAAAAAGAGTTTGCAGAAGCAAGCCAAAATATCAAGAAGCAGGAGCAATTGCGTTGGATAAGCATTGCCGCTGCTGGTATGGTTTTATTGGCGTTGGTTGTATTAGGTCTAACAGGACAACTCAATCGTTATATTTACCGTCCCTTGGAAATGGAGGATTATTGGGTGACAATCCCTGCAGGTGAATTTCAAATGGGCAGTTCCGATGAACAAATAGTCGATGCTTTGAAAGAATGTTCCAATTGCGATTTTTCAGATGAACAGCCTCAGCATTGGGTCGACCTCCCTGAATATCAAATTGGTAAATACGAAGTGACTAACAAGCAATACAACCAGTGTATCCGTGCCAGGGTTTGCACTCGTAATCTTGTAACGGAAATGCTTGATCATCCTGTAGTGTCTGTTAATTGGTATGAAGCACAAACCTATTGCGGATGGGTAGGCGGACGATTACCCACCGAAGCCGAATGGGAAAAAGCCGCAAGTTGGGATGACGAAAAGAAGATCAAACTTGTTTATCCTTGGGGGAATGTCATTGATTGCTCGTATGCGAACTTTTGGGGTAAAGATGGAGGTTGTGTAAGTACTACGACACCAGTAGGAACTTACCCTGATGGTGTCAGCCCTTATGGCCTGTTCGATATGGCAGGTAATGTATGGGAGTGGGTGAGTGATTCGTATAGAAGTGATTATTATTCTACGCTCGGAAATAACGCGTTCAATCCACAAGGTCCTATAGGGGTAATGGGTATGCGCGGGCTACGGGGTGGCTCGTGGCACTGGGAAGATGGCGACATGCGTTCCGCCAATCGAAGCTTTGATGATCCAAACCTTACCTATTTTAAAGTTGGATTTCGCTGCGCCCGCGATGTGCCATAAAAGCAATAATGAAGGATGAAATACCTTTGACATGAACACAACTCACGCCATCCAAAAGCTTCTAAATGGCACTGTCACAGAAGGAGAAATCCAATCGCTCAAGCAATTGCTTGCCAGCGGGGAGATTTCCATTGGCGGGAACGTCAGCAATTCTGTCATCATTCAAGGCAGCGAGAACAACGTGCAGGTTTTTCAACTCACACCTGAAATGTTGGAACTGCTTGGCGGACATCAACTGCTCGGCAATTTGGAACGCGACCTGCACGGCGACGAAATCGCGCTGGGATTACAAAGGCTCGATGCCGAGTTGACTCTCCGCGCGCCAACGCTTGAATCACAATTTCAGGAACAGGCGCGGCGGCTGCGCCCCACGCTCAAGACCAACCCGAATGCGTTAAGCGAATCCGCCCGCAAGGAACGGCTCGAAGCGCTGGCGCACGTCAACAGCCTGTGCATGGAAGCGCTGGACATTTCGTTCAACGCCGTTGCCACGGGCGAGGCGCCTCCCGAATACGAAGCGCGCTGTCCGTTTCGCGGCTTGGAATCCTTCCGCGTCGAAGACCGCGAATTCTTCTTCGGACGCGAAGAGTTGACGCGGAAACTCGTCGGGAAGATTCAAGCTCATTCGTTTCTCGCCGTTCTCGGTGCGTCAGGAAGCGGAAAGTCGTCACTGGTGATGGCGGGCATGATCCCCGCGCTCCATCTCGATTACGCGGTCATCCGCCCTGGGACGAGTCCGCTCGAGGCGTTGGAATCCGCACGCGGCAAGTCCTTGCTCGTGGTGGATCAATTCGAGGAGTTGTTCACTCTCGCCCCTGATGAAAAAACGCGCGCGGATTTTATCTCCGCGCTATTGGACTCAACCAAGTCGGGCAAAGTCATCATCACATTGCGCTCTGACTTTCTGAGCGAAGCGGGCGCGTATCGTTCCTTGAGCGAAGAGATTCAAAGCCACCTGGAGATCATCCCGCCGATGAACGGGGATGAACTGCGCCGCGCAATGGAGGGACAAGCGCGTTGGGCGCGGTTGGAGTTCGAGGCGGACCTCAGCCAACAGATTCTCGACGATGTGGCGGGCGAGCCTGGCGCCATGCCCTTGCTGCAACATGCCTTGTGGGAATTGTGGAAACGTCGTCACGGGCGGCACTTGCGCGCGAACGAATATCGCACCTTTGGCGGAGTGAAGCAGGCGATCACCAGCACCGCGGAGAAAGTCTACGCGGAATGTTCCAAGCCCGAGCAGGAACAGATACGTGATATTTTCCTGCGCCTCACGCGACTCGACGAAGGCGACGAAGGACGCGACACCCGCCGCCGAGTCCCGCTCGGCGATTTGATCCCCTCTGGCGCGGACTCAGCTTCCATCTCCGCCCTGCTCGACAAACTTGCCAATGTGCGCCTGATCGTCAAGACGGTCAATGACGACAAAACTGAAATCGAAGTTGCCCACGAAGCGCTTATCCGCCACTGGGAGAGATTGCGTATTTGGTTGAATGAGGATCGGGATGCTTTGAGGTTGAGGGAAAGTGTGAGTGAAGATGCAAGAATATGGGAGAATTCGGGAAGGGATGAATCCATTCTCAATCATCGCGGGGGGAGGTTGGAAGATGCATTGTCGCTTGGGGAGGATGTAAGGTATGGGTTGACGGTCGCCGAGCAGACGTATTTGAATGCTTGTGTGGTATTGAGGGAGAGGGAAAAAGCAGTTGTTGCGCGGCGGAGGCGATATGCAATCGCTGGCGTTTCTGTGGCGTTGGTTTTGATTATGGCGATTTTGGTTGGTTGGGGAATTACAAACAAAAACCAAGTTGATATAGCCCAAACCGCCCAGGCGAATGCAGAGGAGCAAGCGAAAATTTCATTGTCTCGTCAATTGAGTGCACAAGCACTCACGCATCTTGATGATCGATTCGATCTTTCGTTGTTGCTAAGCGTGGAAGCATTACGACATGCAGATACTATAGAGTCGCGTAATAGTTTATTGGCAGCTCTCCAGCATCAACCTCAGCTAATCAGGTTTTTCTATACCGATCAAGCGATTAGCAGCGTCTCTTTTAGCCCGGATGAGAATTATTTAGTTGCCTTAGGTGGGGATGAAATCTTTATTTGGGAAGTAGCCACTGGAAATTCTGTTCTAGTTACTCAAATGATTATAGGTGAAAGTAAAGTTTTTAGCGGCGATGGGAAAGTAGGCTATTCCATCGATTACAACGATGGAATTCGTTTGTGGGATATTGAAAACGAAATACCTCTCGATTTTCTCATATTGCCTGCTTACCCTGCATATAGCCGGGATGGCAAAATGATAGCAGCTGATGAAACAGTGAACAATGATGCGAAAATTGTAATCCGGGACACAACAACAGATTCTATGATTGCAACACTTGATGATAGAGATCTTCTCTGGCCATCTATCTTGATGTTTAGTCCCGATGGAACGAAGTTCGCTGCCAGTTCGATGCAGGATGGAGAGAGACAGCCGGGAGTTCTTGTGTGGTACCTACCTGAAGATCCTCTGGACAGGCCTTTAGATGAGGGAATATTTCAATATGAAGATTGGGATGAATTTATACACGATGAATATTATGAAATAACCGATATGGTTTTTAGTCCTGATAGTCAATTCTTAGCGATTATGACAGAAAACCCGAACAACTCCATTACTGCAGAAGGTTTTGGTGTGCTATCCGGACAAAAAGGTTTTATAACCAGTATGGGCTATAGCCCTGGCTATCCATGGAATTTCGCCTCTGGCAGCAGTGATGGAACAATAACTTTGTGGAACAATAGACCCTATGACAATGTTGATGATGTGCTGGTTGGGACGGGAGACCCTGTATGGGCGCTGGCTTTTTCCCCCAGTGGAAAATTTTTGGCAAGCACCGGGAATAGTGGTTTTGCTCTGTGGGATATTCTTGCCTCCCCCCTTTTGCTAATGGACGAAGCATTTGATAGCGAAACTAGCACAATTGCACCTTTTATCAACTCTGTCCCAGAAACAATCTCCTATGTTTCTGGCGAAACATCCGTAATCAGCACTGATGGGTTATGGACTGCAGGCAGCGTCTGTTTTGATATATACCGTGAGCGCGGATTAGAAATGGGCATGCCGTGTAGCCGGAGCACTATCCACCTAATTGGTCAAAGTACCAGTTATACCCTTTCTGGTTTTTACGGTATGGTAACAACACTGGCTTTTAGTCCGGATGCAAAAATACTGGCAGCAGGTGTTTGTAACGAGTTTGACCAATACGTGTGCTACTCAGGTGAGGTACTTCTCTGGTATACAACAACGGGGCAACCCATCGGGAAAGCATTTGACCATCAAGGAGAGGCAATATCAAGAATTGCATTTAATCAAGATAACACTATTCTTGCGTCAGGCGATCATAACGGAAATGTTTCACTATGGAATTTAGATCCGCTGTTCTGGAAGGATAAAGCCTGCGCAATTGTTGGTCGAAATTTCACGCAGGCAGAATGGATGCTATATTTTCCTGATGAGCCCTATCCAACCAAGCAGGAAGATGCAACTTGTTCTCGATGGCCGCTGGGGCCAGAACTAACAGTAAGCCCATAAAAAACATACCCCGGTGAACGGAATCAATATATTGGCGATGCGCTGCCGTATCAAGCAGTCTGTCTTAATTTGCCGATTGAGCCAGAGTCGAAGCCAGCACCGTGAGTGATCATCCATGAATGAAGCCATGAATATGTGATTATTTGAAAAAGATGCCGGTGGAAAGGGGGACACAAACCTTCAAGGATGACAGGACATTGTTCAAGCGAAAACCAAAAGACCTGCCACAGAGATAGCGCCCCCATCCCCTGCCAATTGTACAGCTGGCCGCCAACAGAGACGGTAAAGAACTAAATAGAGTGACTGCACTGGTGCGGTCACTCTATTGTTATATTAAATGAAGCAACCACTATTTTTTAGTTGGGTTCTTGCTCATTGGCAATGAATACCAGCTCACCTTCGATGTGCTCACTCACCCGCAGGGGGACCCTGGCGAAGCGGGATGTAAAATCTCAATGATGAAACAACATCTCGCCAATTTTCTTGCCAACCCAGCCAAATTCCTCAACGACCCGCGCAACCAAAAAATATTGGTTATATCCGCCTTCGTTATTCTGTTTACCTGCCTGCTTTTCCCTCTTTTAGGAAGAGCGGCACGCCGCAGCGAAACTGTATCTGCAGAAGGCATGAACACCACGCCCATATCCACAACTCCCACCATCACGCCTACAAAATGGTGGATCAAGACAACAGCCACATCCTCCCCTACCCCACCGAGCCTCACAACGTCCGCAGATCCTGCAGGGATGCCGGCAAGTGGTTGTCCCTCGAGTTTTTCATCCCCGTTACAGCCAGGAATATATGCCTATATTTCTCTCACCCCCCTCTGCCCAACCGCATATGCTCTGGTGTAAGCAGAGCATATTCCTATCTTGGACAGATCGAGCCTGGCAACGGCGTGAGAGTCCTCGATGGCCCGCTGTGTGCTGACGGTTTTTCGTGGTGGCTTGTAGAGTCCACACAAGACGGATTACGAGGGTGGACAGCGGAGGGGAAAGGCTCAGAGCAATGGATAATACCCTGTCCTGATCAAACAGCGGCTTGCAACAAAAAACCAGCACCCACACCGTCCTCGCCGGCTGTATCTACATCGTCCCCGAAGGATAAGGATAACAGGTGCAAATCGGACAAGCTTGTTGTAGGTATTCTTGCGCAGGTGGAATGGGGAGCCATTCATCCTGATAATGCCCAGAAATTGGTATCCGCTTTGAAAGTTTTTGGGTTTGAAGATCCCGTTTTGACTCCTGAAGTATTCCTTCAAAAACCAAAAATCATTCGTATGGGTTTTCCTCCCATGTGGCTGGAAATCACCACATTCATCTCTGGGGTTGAATTTGAGGAATGTTACCAATCACGTATCATCGACAAACTAGATGGCATTGAAGTAAACCTCATTGACTTGGAGAATCTAAAGAAAAACAAGAAAGCAAGCGGTAGAACAACAGATATTGCTGATTTGGAGCCCCTCATTCACTGTGTGGCATGGACCGAATGCGGTGTGCGGCATGCCCCGGATTCAGTGTGCGGCATGGTCCGGATTATGCACCAAGTTGAAGCAAAACGTGAGCCGCGCCTGTTTCAGAAAAAATACCAGCGATCAAAGCGCTGCTGTCGAGAAGAATATTTATCTTCTTCACGGATCACTTTCCAGAGTCTTTTATGTCGCCGTAATTTCCTTGAAAAATCTTCTTTCTTCCTTGATTATTGGCAGCCATTCCTCCATATCAAATTCTTCTTCTTTGAGGCTTTTGGCGATACGTCTGGAAAGAATATCAACTTCCAATACCTTTGGCTTAAGTAGAAAAGAACCACCGCCCAGATCGATGATGGTAAAAACTTCCCCTTCCTGTAGTTGATATTTATCTCGCAATTTGGCAGGGACTGTGATCGTTCCCTTGCCTCGCATTTGAACTGTAGTCATGGTATTCTCCAGAAAATCGGAATTTCCGAATTTCTGGAATTAAATCATATTCATGTAAATCGAGCAGGAGGCGGCGGCTAACCGCCTCCTCTCACACCACCGGACACACCGCACCTGGCGGATAACAATCAAGGCAGCCTGGAGGTTGTCAAGACATGGCTACGATCTAGGGACAGGAGCCGATAATGTCCAACAGATTGATTATAAAGAACCTCCGTCATCAGCAGACTCTTTATGATAATTACCAGGGTAGTTAAAAACCAAGATCGGTTCACCAAGACTTTTTTGAACTGGGCATCTATCATCCGCTGATGGTGAGTGTCCATTATAGGTACACCTGCATAGGCGCGTCAGCAGACACGCGGCCTCCTTTTCTAACTGTTATCGGCCGCCTGGAAGAAGTGAAATATCAGATGCTTGTATTCCTTCCAGAACGAAAAGCTTTCAGGCATTCATTGTACGGTGGAGGTTTTTTTACTTTCTCCTTATCAACCTGATATTCCCGTGCGCTTCGATTTACCCAGAACCAGCGCAGTCCGAGTCGAAGAGCACCCCATGGCAGGATGTGTCCAAGTTGGTTAATTCCATGAGATTTGGTGAGGAGATGGATAAAGCCAAAGCCAAGATCACTACAATGATTTCCTAATTGGTATTAAAATCCCTTTGATGTCAGCCCAGCCTGTGTTTAATGATTCACCATCTACTGAAGATTATTTAGGCATCTCACCCGAATTGCGCACCCTGGCGGAAATCCTGCTGCTTAAAGAGACACGTCCCCCTCTGACCGTCGGCGTGATTGGCAACTATGGCAGCGGCAAGTCTTTTGCCATGCACCTGCTTCAAGAGTATATTGCCGACCAGCGTTCCCGGCCGGTCCAGAAGGGTTGGCCAGATGATCCCCTCACCGGAACCCTTTCGCCTTTCGCCGGTCATATCTACCAGGTGAATTACAATGCCTGGGCAAATGCCCAATCCGATCTTTGGCAAAGCCTGGAACAAACCATCTTTTCCGAACTTGATCGGCAGCTGTCGCTCGAAAGAATATTCAGCAGGATATCTCCACCCGCGAGCGGTGGCAGCCTGTATCGCCTGCTGTATGATCCACAAATCAAACCGGATCATCGTTTGCACGATCTTCTCAAGGAGTATGACCCCACGGAGGTGCCGGAAACAGCGAGTATTGAGGCCTCCGCCGGACGGGCGTTGTGGGACTTTTTACGCATCCACAACCAGCCAATTCTGGATCAATTGGATCAACTAGAAACCCAGGTTGCCAGGATAAAAGTTGAACTAAACCGTGCATTGCGATATCGTCATGAATGGGCCAGCGCATTGTTGGATAAAGACGACCGGATTGCGGCCCTCTTTGCAATCAAGGACGAACTGCTAAAAAACACTGGTGAGTTTGTGATCGGAAAGGTTGCCAATCAACTCAAATCCAACCGGATCCTTACGGAGGAAGAAGTCAGAATTACGCTGGGAAGGCTGCGGAGTCCTTTGGCGCTGGGGATATACATCTGGAAGTCCATCCAGCAAAATTGGGGCTGGACTTTTATTTTTATTGCATTGTCTCAGTTGGTCTTATTTCTCTTTCCCTGGCTGCTCAAACAATATTTTAATCCGGTTTATATGCAATATTACTTCTGGATGCAAATGATCCGACTCGCCGGCGCCACTCTTATACTCGCCTGGCCGGCAATTCATGTCTCGCGCAGATGGAACGAGGAGGTTATATTCATTCTGAATGATTATGAACAAGCTCGCTTGCGTGGTCGTGAAACGTGGCCGGAGCGCCGCACTGCTCTGCTGCACAGGGAACGACAAGAGGAACAGGCTGCATTGCTGTCTGTCATAAACAACCTATTCCTAACTCGGGAGCAAAAGCAGGCTGCCCTGTTGAACCTGGCTGAAACAGGGAACCTGACAGCATACGAACGACTGGTGGAATTGCTGGAAAACGAAGCCGATGAATCACGCCAACGCATCGGCATGACAGCTCGCTTTTCATCCCTCACTGAATTCCTGCGCGCCCGCCGGGATCAGACACAACAATTGGCGACAGCCGAGATGCACATGCAAATCCAAAAAGATTTCGAGGAACTGACCAGCAGTTTTTCGATACTACCCTGGGATGACCCCGAAACCATTCATTCCAAGCAGGCACTTCTCCCGCGCGGCGATGCCCGCTTGATCCTCTATATTCACGACCTGGAACGTTGTCCACCGGAACGCATCCTGGAAATCTTTGAAACCATCTGGCTTTTGCTGAGTTCTGAGTTATTCCTGGTGGTCCTAGGCATGGACACCTCTGGCATTGCCGTTACCCTTGGTCATTCATATCCGGACTTGCTTCGCCGGGCGGGTGTTTCATCTTCCCTGGGTTATCTTGAAAAAATCATTCAAATCCCATACGGGGTGCGCTCCATCGACTCCCAGGCCAGGAAATTTTACCTGCGTTCGCAAGTAGACATCGAGGAGGCAGCCATACCTGAGGATCAGCTTTCTCCCCCAATCGTCATATCGCCTGAGGCCGAGATTGCTCCGCTCCAATATGAACCAGATCTTTCCGTCGAAGCCCCCGCCGTGCCATTGCCCGAACAGCTTATCAGGTTTCAACAACAAGATCGGGACAACCTCCTGCGCCTCGGGGAGGTTCTTGACTTCTCACCGCGTCAGATAAAACGCCTGGTAAACACGCTGAAAATACTGAAACTGGTATGGTTCAGAGATACCTACGATCATCCTCCCTTGAATCAGATGCAGGCCATCACAGGATTACTGGCTCTATCGGAAACCTATATCGAGTTGATGAGTGAGATATATCTTAAACTCGACCGCCTCTATCAGGAAGACAGGTTAACGATATTGCTCTCTGACGCCCTTTCCGATATCTTATCTTTGGACACACTGGAAAAAATACCTGTTCGCCAAAAGGAAACATTTGTCGATAAAGTCAGGCTTCTTTCCAAGGAGGGTTTCTTTATGATTTCCTTGGAGGCACTGGGACGGTTTAGTTTGAATCTGACAAAATCGTTTTGTCTTGCTGGAGCCTTTGCCGGCAGTCTCTCCTCCCACGTTGTATACGATGAATTGGACTCAGCCGCTCTTGAGGCCGGCGCTGATACAGGAAAACCTGGCATCGACAGGTTCCTTCCCCCTTCCGAACCACCCCAAAGTAAGGCGGAGGTGTTGCTGGTAACAGTCACCAAGGTTGAGACACAGGCAGTGTTTCAAGCTATAGAACAAATAACGTACCGCAAACCGCAGCCCGCATTCATAGACAATCATGCATTTTCCGACCTGGGAGAAATCCAGGGAGCCAGAATCTTTCTTGTGCAATCTGAAATGGGCGCAGTGGGACCTGGCGCATCGCTCCTAACCGTCCATAAGTCAATCACGGCTCTTCAGCCCAAGGCCGTGATCATGGTGGGTATTGCCTTTGGCGCCCGGCCCGAAAAGCAGCAGATGGGCGAAATCCTGGTATCCAAGCAAATCCAGTCTTACGAGGCACAAAAAGTTAAAGCCGACCGGCTGATTCCGCGCGGTGACCGCGTGGCCGCCTCCACAACGCTGCTCCAACGCTTTCGCATGGGTGATAATACTTGGGAGGGCCCGAAAGTGAACTTTGGACTTGTGCTTTCCGGGGAGAAATTGATCGATAACTTAACATTCCGCAATAAACTTCTAAAGTTGGAACCCGAGGCCGTTGGCGGGGAGATGGAAGGAGCCGGATTATATGCTGCTGCAAGTGACCTTAAAGTAAATTGGATATTGGTGAAAGCCATTTGCGACTGGGCAGATGGGAAAAAAGGTGATGACTACCAATCCATCGCCGCCAAAAACGCGGCTGAATTCACCGCTCATGTTTTGTCGCAAGGCGGGTTTACCTAGTGGGTCGTTTGACGTGAATGTTGCCATTTTTGAAAGATAGTTGCATTACGGCGCAGCGGGCGTCGGGTGCAAGCACTGGAACCGCCAAGAGCGTGTCTGCGTTGACGGCGAGCTGCACGCTTCCCACCCCACTCGCAAGGTGTGGGATCCTGGTTCCAGGCGCGAGCAACCGCTTCTAACGAAGAGATAATTTCATTGGGTGACTATGGATACTGACCAGCCAGTCCACGCTGGAACAAGATGCGCTGCATGGACTCGGCCATATTCAGCCAGGAGCCACCCAAGGGTGTGTACAAAGGCATAATGCCATGTTCGAACAACTAAAGGACCATATCTGTTGTATCGTGGCCGCGCAAGTTGTCCCAGATCAAAAGCATCCGCAAAGTCGGGAGGTTTTGCGGCAAGGTGATCGGCAAAGATAAGCCTGCCTGCCACATTTCCCAAAGCGCTCGATTGGTTTCTGCATCCAACTCTTTGGGGGGGTAAGGTTTGTAAAATGGGCGTTTCATTCCGGCCTCACGGGTGAGACCATAGAGACGGGCTTAATATACATCCAAGTCAGCACCAGGTTGTACAAAATCGTGAAACTAAAAATCTCCCATCACAATTGACGGGAGATTTTTTCATAAACACTCATGCGGCAACGGCAATGTATTCCGCAACGGCGACGCTTTCGGGGATGGGAAGTTTGTCTTCCAACATTCCCGGCACGTACATTTCGACGGTTTCATATATGTTGCGCTCGGTTTCCTCGCGGTTTTCCCCGTGGTCACCGATCAATATGATCCATCCATGGGTGGCGCAATAAGCGACCCCGGTTAGAAAGCTATAACCCTTGAGTGATCGGGTCTGCCATAGAAAGGTATCCAGCTCATCGGCGTCATATTGGGGAAAGGCGTGACGCCTAGTTGTTGGTTAATTGGCCAGCCAATTTTTCCTGCAAATCAGCTTGATTCAGTTCCTTAGAACGCTTTGTTAGCCCGCCGTTTTTTGGAAATTACGCAAATTCTGCGATTGCTACTTCCCGTTTTTCCGCAAAACTATGCCGATGAAGTTTAATTCGCTCAATTTCATGTAACGTGTCCGCAGTAAAATAACTTTCACCGCAATGAGGACAAGTCACCATTGGGATATTTTCAATAATCAGTAAATTTTCGCCTTTGCCATAGTTACGAGTAACTTGGCGAATACGAGCGCCTTCTTTGCCACACATATCGCAAATCATAGTTTTCACCTTTACTTGTTATAAACGATAGGTCGGTAGCCACCGTATGCCTGAAACGGACTATGTGGAACTTTGAGCCTCCGCCATCGCAGAAGAAATAATCTCCTCTTTGACACCTTTCTTTCGCAGACTCTTAATCAATGCGGAAACTTCTACACTGCTTTCCAGCCGTTCCAAATCGGCTCGTAATCCCTGACCAATATATGCCTTTATCAACACCTGATACCCAGAAAAACCGAGCATTGGCGCAACACGCTTTAGATCCTCAATGACATCAGCAGGGATACGAATGCTAACCATCGTCATCGGACGGTTCTTTTGTAAACGCTGAGCAATCTTATTGGTTTTCATATATTTATCTTTCTGCTTACGTCACCATACGAGCGGAGACAATACGAATAACATCGCCGCGCATGACATAAACCACCAGGAGTAATAACCAAGTGGTTGTGTCAATCCAACCAGTCTTTCGCGAAGTTCACTGCCGACAATTTGTTCATCGAGATAACAAACAAAGGGATCAAAAAACGCTTCGCACGCCAATTCAAACTTGACCTTATGTTTCCGAAAATTGGTTGTAGCCTTTTTTTTCATCCCATTCGAAGCTGACATCTTGAAGCGTGTATTGGATTTTCATCGCTCGTAAGTATAACGCTGCGTATATACTATGTCAATACAGGCTGAATATGTGTTAGCGCAAAGTAGAAGAGTCCCCTTTGTGCAAAGTGAAAATGTCCCCTTTTGAAGGGACAAAATGGACAAACTACTAACCATGAGCACAAAAGAACTTTCGCGACTAGAAGTGATGCAACGTCTGTACGCGTACAGTTGAAAAGCTCTTGAAATTGGATCAGGTCGGGATCAGGTGTCTGCTCAATTTGTGTTTACCTCATTCTATGAGGAGATGGTTAGACAGAAGTTGTGGGGTGGTTAGCGGATTTTGAAGCCTCCCGACGTTGCCGAATCAACTGAGCTTTTTCTGCTTCTGTCAAATATACATAGTATCCCTTGCCTTGACCATTTCGTAGCGCCTTATAACCTTTCCATCCCGCCGCAACCACTGAACCGATGCCAAGGACAGTGAGCGTAATCGAACTGTAGACCGCGGACTGAACGGTCGGAGTCGGAGTCTGAACAGTCGCATCCAAAACGACTGAAGGTCGTTGTGTTACAAGCTGGTGATTCTGCTCTTTCAAGGAGATGTTTTCATCAGTGAGACGGACAATGGTTTGATTCGATTGCTCAACTGTTTGCCGGCACGACTGCAAGTCCCGGTCAGCTGCATGCAGAGCGGCAAGAGCAGACTGCTTTTCCTGCTCGGCTTGTTGCGCTGCTTGAGTTAACCGCTTGATCTCATTCTGTAAACTGGAAATTTCTTCGCGTAGATGGAAGGAATCTGAAAGCAGATATCCCAGCGCAACCAATGCTACTAACAGGATCAGGAAGAAGGAACCTATTTTCATTGTGCACTCTCCTTTCTGTGAAACCGATCGAGCATTTTTAGAGGCGATATTCGCTTCAGCAGATGCACGATCCATTAGAACAATTTTCTATTCCATTATTGGCTACCTTGAGGCAAGTATCTCTGCCAAACGAATCTCCATCACGAGTCAATCAAACTGAAAGACCTTGCAGAATGATGACATAATAACGACAAGAGCCTGACAATTCTCTGTCAGGCTCTTAATGGAAAGCGGATGGTATTCTATTTTGGTTTGAGAATAAGCCGATACCCAGCGTTGAGTTCAGTTACTAAAAAGCGTGGGTTTTCAGGATCATCTTCAATGGTTTTTCGAATTCGCCCAACCAAAGTATGCAGATAACCATCATCATAAGCATCCTTTAGGACTTCTTTGAGCAATTCCTCCTTGGAACATATTTGATTAGCTTTGTCATAAAGATATTTAAACAGGACAAAGTTCTGGGGGGTGAGGCGTTCTCTACGGTTTCCAACCATCACTATCCGAGCTTTTTCATCCAAAATACGAATTCGTTCAGATTGCACGGGTGCGATTGACCTATTATCCCTTTTTTCTTGATCTAATATCTCACCAATCATTGCCATAGAAAGCAACGAATGTCCAAGTCGCGCCAGTTCTGTGGCCGTTACCGGGCTAATAGGATCGAAATCAGCTAACCGACGCGCGGCAATAAGAAATAGTCCCTGTTGATATGCTACAACATCATTTCCAATGGTTCTGGCTGCTAGTTTTCGAATGGTTTGAATGGCCCGCGCCGCCTTACGCATCACAGGTTCCAAATCCCTTATATCGGGCTTGGCAAAATCAGTGAAAACGAAACTACGTTCCAGTTCATATATCCGCTGAAGTTCCTTCGTTTCCACCCAATCAAAGCGAATTATGGCCTCCATTGTAACGAAATTCCACAATGTGGGAGCCAATCCTGCTTCAGCAAAATCCGTTAACCAGGTACGACCAGTCTTATCTACCAGGATATTATCCCCTGATAATACGCCGGGCACTGTTATGAAAAAATCAAGTTGTTCTGATTCGATTATTTGCCGGAATAATCGGATTGGATGCTGATGAGTAAAAGTATGGTTTTTGAAGTGCACAGAAAGTGTCTCGCTAGTTTGCGAGATCCTGGCATTCAGTCTGGGAATTTGTGATTCAACCGCACTAATACGTGCTTCCAGTTGCTGTGGATCGAGGTTTGTCAAATGAAGACGCTCGCTGTACAACACATTGGGGGTGCTTCCCCTCTCACTAATAGGCTTTTCTTGATGCCAGGACTTCAACGTTACTTGATACAAGTATTTCAGCGCCGTATTGAATATTTTCTCTGGGCCGAGGCGATATAGATCAGCCAGAGTTTGAACTTCCTCCAGGTCATTGCCTGCAAGTACGTAAACATTTGCCGCAAAATGCGTCGTCTCCGCTTTTGTTTTTTCACTCAAAAAGATGGCAGTATCTCCCGGAGCTTTAGGAGCAAACTCTTTGTAGCGTTGTACTTCCCGGTTTACAATAGCATTTTGCCCACAGACAACAATAAAAGATTCCGGTTTCATCCCCTCTTTGAAGGCAAAAACAATCAGTGCTACACGTCTATCATGTTCCCATAGGAGGCGTTCAACGCGAATTTGATTCTTATCACTAAAAAGCCGGTAGAACAAATCCTCAAATTCTTCGACACGGCTAAGTAGTGAAACACCTTCGATGGTAGGTTCAATACGATTCACAAGTCCAAATGGCTTGTCTTCTTTCCAGTCAATCACGAGATCCCAGTTAATGTGGATGTGAAGAGTAAAGGCTTGATGCACCGCCTCTAGCAAGGCACGCAGGTCTTTTCGTTTATCTACGAAATCGACAGCAGGTGGAAGAGGCCCTTGCTCCAGCATCATTGCATCGCGAACATCCTCATGAGCAGGGAATTTCGTCAGAATTATTTTTGGTATAGAAGGGGCAAATTTCTTCGCTACCATCAGTCCGCTTCTATCCTTCTCATCATCGTTGGTAAGTCTCAGGTCGAGAATAGCCAGATGAACATAACTGGTTTCTAGAATGTCTCGAGCCTCCACTGGATTAGCTGCCTTCACAACTCGATAACCAAACGATTCGAGATACTCAGCACAATTATCAAGGAAAACAGGATCATTATCAGCTAGCAAGATGTTTTTAGATTTCATTGTTGCCGCATCCCATATCATCGATTCTGATAGGCTTTAGCCATTCCAATTCGGACAGCTTTGATCAGACCCAAAAAACCGTCTGGTTTGAACAAATCCAACCATTGAAGCTCGCGCAGTCTTTCATGTACAACATCGCAGTCATCTAGTCGAGCTGGGATTAAATAAATATCGTCTTCAAGTTTCTCATCCCAGATACCGAGAGCTTGGCGTATTTCTCTTTGCATAAATCCACGCCGATTCACAGAGTTATTTGAAAGGCAGACAACAAAGAAGTCGGCTCTTCGAATTGCTTGTCGAATGGCGACCTCCCATTTCTCGCCTCCTTGAATGCATTTAATGTCCATCCACGGGACCAGTCCGGCAGCAGCAAGGTTCTCGTAAAGAACGAGAACTTTTTCCTGGTCTGGCCTTGCATAGCATAAAAAGATATGGGCTTTTGTCAAATTGGTCTCAATCGCCTGCAACATTCTGTCTAGGCCATCCTGCTTTACAACGAAATCTACAGTGGCTATTCCCCCTTTTACGGGCTTCAAAGATTCTACAGCATAATCATATCTGTCAAACTTAGTTAGAATGATTTTGGGTACATGGTTGATTGTCATCATTGCTCGTGCTAAATTCAGACCGCTTTTATCCCGTTCATCACGATCGTTGATCAACCGATAATCAAGGACCGCAAGAGCAATCCGTGCTTGCATAATTATTTCTCTCGCACCAACAGGATCGGTAGCACAAATGACTTGATAGCCGCGGCGTTCAAGGAATTCTCGCGCGTTTTGGAGAAAGATTTCATCATTGTCTGCTAATAGAATTACCGGTGCTGGCATGCCTTTTCTCCGAAGCTTAATCTCTTGTCGTTGTCTTGGCAAATATTGCCCGGAAAGTCGCGAGAAGCGTATCTGCATCTAATGATTTCCGCACATAGTCAGTTGCTCCCGCAAGAAGCACTCGCCGGGCCCGTTGCCATGTTGGAGAGGTAGTCATTACAACGATCGGGATATTCGGCTGCTGCTGATGCAGATTGGTTATAAGGGTTTCTACATTATTGAGGGTGGCAGCATCAAGAATAATCAAATCATAATGCTTCTGGTGCAGATACGAGGCAATCTCGGAATCCGAGATTGCATCTAGTTGACCAAGAGGGGTGAGTGAATTACCAAGTATTGTAACCCAAGTAGAATTATCATGGCCTCCGATGTGCAGAATTTTTTTAGGTTGGGAAACGTCCATTTTCTGATCCATTATGTATACATGATTTCATTTGACCACTGGGAAAGAGATAACAAAGGTGGTGCCATGAGGTCCGCTGCTCTCTAGGCGAGAATCGCCATTGTAGGCTTGTATTATTGCTTGAACCATTAGAAGACCCATTCCAAATCCTTTGGCGCCTTCAGGTTTCTCTATTGGTTCTTTGAATATCTTCTCGTGCAATCCAGAGGGTATACCTTTGCCGGTATCGGAAATCGCGATCTCAATTTGGCCACCAGACAAACGTGTTGTAACTGTTAACTTTCGCACTGGCGAGGTGGCCATTGCTTCCACTGCATTGTCAATTAGAATGTCAAAAGCCCGGCGAAACCATTCGGGGCTTACTTTAACCTTCACATTGGTAGTTCTGGCCAGCTGAAGATCTTGCGCAGTACCCTGATAGGCATCATCCTCCCACAGCTGAGAGAGTCGCTCACGGATAAGATCATTGGCCATTACTATTTCAGTAGATTCCTCAGAAGATAGGGGCGGTGTGATTGGCTTCTGCAACACCTTCGCTACTTCACCTTCGATCAATTCAAGCCTTTTTTCTAGCTGCCGCTGCTCCTCTAAGTCATTGGTACCCTTTTTTATATCTTCACGCATGAGGGTTGCCGTATTGCGAATATTTATAGCGTATCCCTCAATTGTATGCCTCCAGGCACTATTTGCCATTCCCATCCAAGCCAATGCCGTTCTTGCCCCTACGAGTCCCTTAGTCTGTTTCAACTCCTCATATTGCCACGCGTTCTCAACAGCACTGGTAAGTTGGTCGGCCATAGTCTGTAGAACAGCGATGTCTTCATTGGTAAAAGCGTCCCTTTTATCACTCTGCACAGTCAAGGCACCTATGCACCGATTATGGTTAATCAGTGGCAAGGCCATTTCAGATTTGGTTTCTGGCAACTGAGGGTTAATATAACGTATAGATTCCTCATCAATATCTAATGCAACACGGGCCTTGGCATTAGCGATACTCCATCCGATCATGGACGAATCATCTATTTTGAGCTTGTGCCTGTCTTTGAGCATGCTTTGACCTGCCTCGCCGGTACCAGCTCGCAACATGGCATATTCACCAGATTCGCCGACGAGAAATAAGCCGACATAGTACAGGTTTAGCCGATCCCGAATCACATTCACTGCATGATCCATCAACTTCTCTAGATTCAAGATGGTACTAATAGATTTCGAAATCTCTGAAATCGTAAGGAGTTGCACGTTTCGGCGTCTTGTATCTGCCAATAGCCTTGCATTCCGAATCGCTATAGCTGCCTGAGTGGCAAAAAGCTCTATATTGGTGAGTTCATCCATGGTAAAGTGGTGAGGGGATCGAAAATTGACAAACATAACTCCTACTTTTTGATCCATGGTTTTTAGGGGGATTGCTACACACGATTCGATATTTTCATCCTGTGCGAATCTCCTGTCCCTAAAAAGAGCATTCTTAGCAATTGCCGGCACAATATATGGCCGATCTTGGTTCAGCATCTCATAGACGATTGAATTGGATGATACTTTCCCGGAGCGCGATGCTTTACCTGGTTCATAGACACCCACCATTATTGGTGGATGTTCCAACTTCCTGGTGATCTGATCATAGACATACAAAGTTACCGCATCGCAACCCACAGTTTCTTGCGTTCCCTGGGCTACAGACTGCAGTGTAGCTTGATGATCCCCCAAGGCTGTTACCTGCGCAACAACTTTGGCGGTATCACGTGCCTTGCTCACCTGCTCCAGCAAACTGGCTTTTTGAAGGGCCAGGGCCGCGTGATTTGCAAACGCTCTGGTAACTTCCTGCTCTTCCTTACCAAAGTCACGTTGATATTTATAGTTTACATAGAGTACACCAAGCCTCTCATCACCTACTGTCAAGGAAACACCTTGAAAGCTGCGCGCTTTGATATCATTGAGCAATTCCCTAGTACGACTTCCTATGTATGGGTATTGGTGATCATCTGCTATGTCTGTTACTCCCACCCAGCCTCGTTCCATGATCGTAAATGCGGTTCCTTCTTTGCGGGGTTCTTCTTTCTGGAATCTTGCCCACAACTTTTTCGGGATACCAACAGCAACAGATCTCTCTGCAATAAACTCACCATGGCGAGAATCAAAAGACCGAATAGCAGCTGAATCTGATCCGAGTACATCTTTCGTGCTGCGCACTATCTGCTCCAACACCTCTTGCAGTCCAGCAACGCCAGACAGAGCCTCAGCAGCTTGCCGCATGTGTTCGAGTTCTTCCATCCGGCGAGCACTATCGTAGGCGATAGCCGCCTGGTTTACAAATAACTGGATAGCTTCCACCTCATAATCAAGAAAACGGCGAGGCTCACTATAATGTATCCAGACCACTCCCATTCGTTTCCCTCGCACAGCGAATGGCAAACATAAAGCTGCTGCCACCTTGTTACGGAGCATTCTTGGATTAACTTGTATGGGATGCTGCAGTGTATTTTCGATTTTTACCACCACCCCGGTACGCATTACCTGCATTGAAATACCTGTGGGACGAATCACCTTTCTAATATCAACCTTGTTATGAGACATCGTAGTGAACAGGTTCCTTGCCAGCCCCAGCCTGTCAATGAGGACAACACTAACCCAAAATGCTCCTGCTGCATCTTGTATCTCACGAATTATGTCTTCCAAAAGTCTATTGGTGGGCTGTGACGACACCAGCGCATTGCTTGCCTCAAATGAAGCCCGGATCTTGTCTCTCGCTATCTTTGTCTCCCGATACGACCGAACGTTATTGATCGCCAGGCCCGCAGTATTAGCAAAGGTTACCAATATCTCTATATCCTCTAAAGTAATTGATGCCTGGGTAAATTTGTTATCAACGACGATGAGACCCA
Source organism: uncultured Anaerolinea sp. (assembly GCA_964436455.1). Taxonomy (GTDB): domain Bacteria; phylum Chloroflexota; class Anaerolineae; order Anaerolineales; family Villigracilaceae; genus Defluviilinea. The sequence continues at coordinate 25,022 of CAYTDB010000067.1, forward strand.
GCACTTCTTCCCGCACAATAACTGGAACCACAACAATCGGCGAATCCGGCTCAAAAACATCAATAAAACCTCTTGGGAGGCTTTCAAATTCATCCTGGCCAATCCGATTCCAATGTTTTTCTTGTACTGTTTGGGAAAAGATATCCGAAGCATTTAAATCCAAAACCAATTGCAATCCCCGAATCCTTTCGTCAACCGGCGTTCGGGGCAGGTTATCTTGTTCGAGTTTCTGAATATAACGCCCTAGATCATCCATTCCATGTTGGGAACTGTTTTTCCAATCAGCCCATGCGACTTCTTTGTCTAGATGTCCAATTCCCATATGCCCAGTCAGCGTTTTACCTCCCTTATCTACAATCAGCAAAGCAGCTCGGTTGAAGCCTAAACCATAGCCTGCAGTGATGCCTGTCAGGATAACATGAAAAATCTTATCCAATTCTTTTGCTGCCAGGGTATATTCGCTGATCCGCTGCAGGAAAGCCAGTTGAAGAAACCTACGCTGTTCTTTGCTCATCATTTGGGAAGAGCGCAAAGCAATTGAAGCCTGGACGGCAAATCGTTTCAGAATCTCCAAATCATCTGTATCGTATTGGCTTAAACCAGTACTGTCAGCTACAAACAGCACCGCTACCACGTCCCCTACGTATTTCAATGGAATGCCGACCACTACATTAAATGCAAATGGTTCAAAGACAGCTTCATGGTCAGCCCAATGAGAATAGTCATAGATGACCTTGAGCTCCCCAGTTTGGGCCACGCTTCCGATCAGTCCCTCTCCATGTTTTATTTGATATCTCAGAACCTCTTCTGGTAAACCGTGAGCGATAACCAGTTCGAGCACTTCCAGGTGTGAATGATCGATGAACAATCCGCTTGTGGTACAGCCCATTAGTTCAGCTGCCAGGCGAACAATCTCCTGCAGGAGCTTGGCAGGCTCTTTCTCCGCTCGGATGTGGCGGGATGCTTCGTCCAGAGCCTTCAATAGTTCGTTGCTTTTTTCAGTTTTCTGGTGAAGACGTGCATTCTCGATTGCCGAAGCAACATGCGCAGCAAAAATCTTGCATAGATCGATCTCCTCCTGGGTAAACTGGCGTTTATGACCAATGGCATCCAGGCTGAAAGAACCCAATATGTGCCCTTTGCTGATCACAGGAACAAAGACCGCCGAATGTATATCAAATTGCCTGTGCATTAATTCCCCCACTGAGCCGAGCTTTGCCTCGTTTTCGATGTCGAAAACATCAATAGGTTCTTTGTTTTCGATGAGTTTCTCTTCCAGCAGAACACCTTGCAAGGGGATGTCCATCCCTGTAGTCTTCACAACAGCTGGATATTCGGCAACCACTTTTCCTTTTATAAAATTGGAGTCGAACAGCACCAAACCGCTATGGTTTACCTCAAAAAGCTCTACTGCTGCCTGACAGGTTTTTGCCAATATCTCATCCAAATCCAAAGAGGCACTAATGGTGAGAGAGAGGTTTTCCAAAGCCTCAAGCAATTCTGCTCTCTGCCTCGTGAGTTCGTGCGCACCCATTTTTTCGATGAAAGTAGATGCCTGATTGGCCAAGGATCGTGCCAGTTCAACCTTCCTGTCCGTAATGGGATCCCGTTTCCAGGCGCGCATTTCTCCCAAAATACATACTCCTAACTGTCTTTCCTTCGTCCGGAGAGGGACAATCAAAACTGAGCGAAGAGGTCCAGGAAGTTTGGTCT
>CAYTDB010000068.1:0-25968 GCA_964436455.1 uncultured Anaerolinea sp.
TCCGTGAAGGCGGTCTGACCGTCGGCGCGGGTGTCGTCACCAAAATCATCGAATAGGTGCAGGAATGACGAAACAAAAAATCCGCATTCGCCTCAAGGCGTATGACCATCGTGTTCTTGACCAATCCGCGAAGCGGATCGTTGAAACTGCTGAACGCAGCGGTGCCCATGTTGTTGGTCCTGTACCCTTGCCAACACGAAAAGAACGGTTTACAATACGCCGCTCGACATTTATAGATAAGGACTCACACGAGCATTTTGAGATCCGTACACATAATAGATTGATCGATGTCCTCGATCCGGACTCAAAAACAATTGATATGCTGATGCGCCTCAACCTGCCTGCAGGTGTGGATATCGAAATAAAAATCTTAGTTGGTCGTCAAACGAGAGTAGAGACCCATGAAAGAAATCTCTACTCTCGAATTTCGACAGCGTAAGAACAGTACCTGTGCGGGATAAACAAACCCTCGCATCCCGCAGGACCGTTTGACTGCGCTGCCCGGAGATGATGCAGCCTAAGCCCAGGCTGACAGTCTCGATAACAATTCTTTTGAAGGAGAAAATAGAGTATGTTGAAAGGGCTTATTGGAAAGAAGATCGGCATGACCCAGATCTTCGATGAGCAAGGTGTCGCACAACCTGTGACAATCATCGAAGCTGGGCCATGTTTCGTTACCCAGGTTCGCAACCCTGAAAAGGATGGGTACAGCGCAATCCAACTTGGGTTTGGCGAAGTACACCCCAAACGCTTGACAGGCGGTGAATTGGGACATCTCAATTCAAATGGTTTGGCTCCCATGCGATTTCTGCGTGAATTCCGCTCGAAAGATTCTGTCAATGTTGGTGATAAATTGACGGTTGAAGCCTTCACTGTGGGCGATCGCGTGGATGTTGTGGGTACAAGCAAGGGTAAAGGCTTCGCAGGTAGTGTAAAGCGCCATCATTTTGCCGGTGGCAAGAAAACACACGGTCAATCCGACCGCCATCGTGCACCTGGTTCCCGTTCCTCTGGTACCACCCCGGGACGTGTATACAAAGGATCACGCGGTGCAGGTCATATGGGGACTGATCGAGTGACTGTCCAAGCGTTGAAGATCGTCATGGTCGATGCTGAGCGGAATTTGCTTGGTATTAAAGGTGCAGTGCCCGGCGGTAAAGGCGGCTTGGTCCTGATCAAAGAAGCGCGCAAGCAATAGGCGTGGAGAAAACGGAGCAAGAGATTATGAAAGTGGATGTATTAAACATGGAAGGCAAGAAAGTCAGCGAGGTGGAACTCCCTGCCGCTGTTTTTGAAGCCCCAATAAATGTTGATTTGATGCACCAGGCTTATGTCCGTCAAATGGCGAATGCCCGACTTGGTACACATGAGACCAAAGTGCGCAGTGAAGTTGCCGGTGGTGGCGCAAAACCCTGGAAGCAAAAAGGCACAGGTCGTGCCCGCCAGGGGTCACGTCGTGCGGCTCAGTGGGTTGGTGGTGGTCGTATTCATACGCCACATCCGCGCAGTTATGAACAGCGCATGCCGAAGAAAATGCGTCAGGCTGCCCTGCGGTCTGCGCTTTCTGCCAAAGCAGCTGACGCTGGTGTGATTCTTGTTGATGACCTGAAGTTGGACGAAGCCAAGACGCGTGTGATGGCAGCCTCCATATCCGGTCTTGTTGGTGATGCAACCGCCTTGATTGTCATGCCTGCCAAGGATCAGTCATATGATGCCGTAATGCGTTCGGCGGACAATCTTGCGGACACAAAAGTGTTGCTGGCAAGTTATTTGAATATCCGCGATCTGCTGGGTTTCGATAAATTAATCCTGCCTGTCAAGGCGTTGGATGCGCTTGTTGCGCACTTGGGTTAGGAGAAAGAACTCATGACTACTCTTTACGAAATCCTTCGTCGTCCGCTGGTGACAGAAAAGACCAGTTATCAATCCGGCTTGAACAAGTACTCGTTCATTGTTGCGGATTCAGCCACGCGCACCCAAGTAAAAGACGCCATCGAGACCATATATGATGTCAGTGTGGAGCAAGTAAATATTGTCAATGTCCCTGCCAAGCGCGGACGCCGTCTGCGAAGCCGCCGCATGTCCATCCGCAAACCCGGTTTCAAGAAGGCGGTTGTGACATTGGTTGAAGGACAATCCCTACCCATATTCGAAGGGGTGCAGTAATGCCAGTTAAAAAGTACAAACCCGTTACTCCCGGCACCCGGGGAATGACCGGTTATACATTCGATGAAATAACCAAGTCCAAGCCTGAGCGTTCACTTCTTGTGAATTTGCGCAAAAGTGGCGGACGAAATGCTCAGGGTCGTATCACGGTCCGCCATCGTGGCGGCGGTCATCGCCGTAACATTCGCCTGGTGGATTTCAAACGCGATAAGCACAACATTCCCGCAAAGGTTGCGGCAATCGAATATGATCCCAATCGCACAGCCCGTCTTGCACTTCTTTTTTATGCTGATGGTGAAAAGCGCTATATCCTTGCGCCGCTGGATATCAAAGTTGGAGATACAGTGTTGTCGGGTCCGGAAGTGGAAATCCGTTCTGGGAACGCCCTGCCGATTTCCAGCATCCCCGTCGGTACCATGATCCACAACATCGAGGTCAAGGAAGGACGCGGAGGTCAGATGGTTCGTTCCGCTGGCGGTTCCGCCCAATTGCTTGCGAAGGAGGGTGATTTCGCCCAAATCCGTATGCCGTCTGGGGAAGTTCGTCTCATCCGTCAGTCTTGTTATGCGACTATTGGTCAAATAGGCAATCTTGATCACAGCAATGTCAAGTACGGCAAAGCTGGTCGTAAGCGCCACTTGGGCATCCGCCCGACCGTTCGCGGTTCTGCGATGACCCCTCGCGACCATCCACATGGTGGTGGTGAAGGACGTCAGCCGATCGGTCTGCCCGGTCCGAAGAGCCCATGGGGTAAGCCTACCCTTGGCTACAAGACCCGCCGTAATAAGAAGACCGATCAATATATTGTTCGCCGCCGCAGCAAGAAGAGTCGCTAAAAGGTAAAGGTACGATATGTCACGATCATTGAAAAAGGGTCCTTTCATAGAACCCAAGCTGTTGAAAAGAATTGAAGCAATGAACCAGAAAGGTGAGAAGAAAGTCTTGCGGACCTGGAGTCGTGCAAGTGTGATCTTCCCCCAGATGGTTGGACACACCATTGCTGTCCATGATGGACGTCGACACGTCCCGATCTATATTACCGAAAACATGGTCGGTCATCGATTGGGTGAGTTCGCCCCGACGCGTACTTTCCGCGGTCATATGGCTGGCGAGAAGTCGGCATAAACAGGAGAGTTGAGACATGCACGATATTCAAGCACATTTGCGTTCTCTCCCTATGTCTGCGCAGAAGGTACGTCTTGTTGTGGACCTGGTCCGCGGCAAGGATGCCAACGAAGCGCTGCAAATGCTCCGCTTTGTGAACAAAGCAGCAGCATTACCGGTCCGAAAGCTGCTTGCGTCTGCTGTGGCCAATGCCGAAGAGAACTTTGGTTTGAGCCGCGATGATCTGTACGTTGCAAAGATTTTTGCCAATGAAGCGACCACCCGCAAGTGGCGTCGATTTGGTGCACGCGGACGTTTCAAGCCGATATTGCGCCGCAGTTCGCATGTTACAGTTATTTTACGCGAGCGCGGATCGTAACCGGGAGAGAAGGAGATATTATGGGTCGTAAAGTTCATCCGATTGGTATGCGCCTTGGGATCAATCAAGGCTGGCAGGGACGCTGGTTTGCAGAAGGTACGCAATACCGCGAGCAGTTGCATCAGGATTTTGCAATCCGCAGTCTTTTAGTGGGCATCACATCAAAAGGTGGCGCGGCAAAAAGCGCTGATGTCCGCAAACTGCGCAGGGATTTGCCCGATACCATTAAAAACGGTAAAGCTGGAATTTCCCGCGTGGAAGTGGAACGCTATCCCGGCAAACTCCGAGTGGCGATCTACACTGCCAAACCCGGTATTTTGATCGGTCGCAAAGGTGAAGGCGTAAAGAAAGTCCGCGCCTGTCTTGAAACACTGGTCGGCAGGAAAGTGGAACTTGATATCAAGGAAATCGCATCCCCTGACACGGATGCCATGCTGGTCGCGAAGAATGTTGCAGATCAACTCGAGCGCCGTATTGCCTATCGTCGTGCGATGAAGCGTGCGATCCAACAGGCTATGAAGCAGGGCGCGGAAGGAATCAAGATCCTGGTTGGAGGACGCTTGGGCGGCGCGGAAATGTCGCGTGACGTCTGGCTGCGCGACGGACGTGTGCCTTTGCAGACCCTGCGCGCGAATCTGGATTATGCCAGGGCTGAAGCCACCACAACCTATGGTCAGATCGGCGTTACGGTCTGGGTATACAAGGGTGAAGTCACACCTGAAACTGAAGAGAAAACGGAGGCAACCGAAGGCGTGTACGTGAGCGAGTAGCCGCGTGCCAGGTTGTATCTGAGAGGTAAGAATTATGTTGATGCCTAAACGTGTAAAGTGGCGCAAGCAAATGCGCGGTCGTATGAGGGGAAAAGCCCTTCGCGGCGCAGAGGTTAGTTTTGGCGAGTTCGGTTTGCAGGCGTTGGAGCCAGGCTGGGTGACCGCGCGGCAGATCGAAGCGGCACGCAGGACCATTGTCCGCGAAATGAAGCGCCGCGGCAAGGTCTGGATCCGCATTTTCCCAGCCAAACCGTTCACTCACAAGCCGCCTGAAACCCGCATGGGTTCCGGTAAGGGGAATGTTGAGTATTATGTGGCTGTGGTCAAACCGGGCCGCATCATGTTCGAGGTCGGTGGTCTGGATGCGTCGACTGCGATCCAGGCGCTCAAAAACGCCCAGTATAAATTCTCGATCAAGACAAAGATCGTTTCGAGAGTTGATGCAGGAGAGCAGGCATGAAGCCCGTAAAAGCCAGTGCAATTAGGAACATGAAGCCGGGCGAGATCGAGACCAAACTCGCTGATGCCCGCGAGGAATTGATGAAACTGCGTTTCCAGCAAGTGACGGGCCAATTGACCGATACCAGTCGTCTGCGGGTTCTGAAGCGTGAGATCGCCCGTATGACGACCATCCTGCAGGAACAGTCAGAGGTTGAAGTTGTGGAAGGTGAAGGATGAACAATCGTCGTCGAATCGTTGGTGTGGTCACCAGCAATAAAATGACCAAGACCGTTGTGGTCGAGATCACGCGCAAGTTCCGGCATCCCTTGTATCGTAAGGTGGTGTACTCCAGCAAGCGTGTAAAGGCTCACGATGAAATCGGTTGCCAGATTGGCGATGAGGTCCAGATCGTGGAATCACAGCCGATCTCGCGCGATAAGCGTTGGGTTGTCGAAAAGGTTGTGAAGCACGAGATCCGCACCGAGGATACCGGTGTGGCGGACTTGAAGGTGGAGGAGTAAGCCATGATCCAGCACGAGTCTCGTCTGAAAGTTGCGGATAATTCCGGCGCGCGTGAACTGCTGGTTATCCATGTGTTGGGCGGTTCCACCCGCAGGTATGGCGGTATTGGTGACGTTGTTGTTGCAACCGTGAAGTCTGCATCACCGCAGGGTGGTGTGAAGAAGAGTGACAAGGTGCGCGCAGTCATCGTCCGCTGCTCAAAGGAATATCGACGTGAAGATGGTTCCTATATCCGCTTTGATGATAATGCCGCGGTCATCCTTGATGCTGACGGCGTAAACCCCAAAGGCACCCGCATTTTCGGTCCCGTTGCCAGGGAACTTCGTGAAAAAGGCTTCATGAAGATCGTATCCCTTGCACCGGAAGTGCTCTAAGGTTTAGGAGTGTAAAGGTATGAAGGTAAAGATTCGCAAAGGCGACACGGTTGAAGTGGTCAGCGGACGTCTCGAAGACAAGGGTAAGCGCGGTCAGGTGATCAACGTACTCTTGGATGAGCGCCGCGTGGTTGTTCAGGGTGTCAATATCCGCACCAAGCACCAGAAACAGGTGCAGACCTCCGCTGGACGCAACATGAACCCGGGCCGGATCCAGTTTGAGGGGTCGATCGACATCTCAAACGTGATGCTGGTCTGCCCGAAATGCAAGGAACCCACCCGTGTCTCAGTACAGCGCGTTGATGACGGCGTCCACCGTGTTTGCAAGAGTTGCCAGGAATATGTGGATTAGCCTGGAGTGATGAATGATGAATATAATGCACGAACGTTATAAGACTGAAATTGTCCCGGCCCTGCGTAAATCCTTTGATTTCAAAAACATCATGCAGGTGCCGCGTATCGAAAAGATCGTGGTCAATATTGGTATGGGTGAGGCGCTTGATAACCCCAAGGCTCTTGAGGCTGCCGTGTCTGACCTGACCATTATCACTGGTCAGAAGCCGGTTACGATCAAAGCCCGTAAAAGCATCGCCAATTTCAAATTGCGCGAGGGGCGTTTGATTGGCACCAAGGTTACCCTGCGCGGTGACCGAATGTGGTCATTCCTTGACCGTCTCGTAAATACCGCGTTGCCGCGTGTCCGCGATTTTCGCGGTGTGTCTGCCAATGCCTTTGATGGCCGCGGCAATTACACGCTGGGTCTGCGCGATCAATTGATCTTCCCGGAGATCGAATACGACAAAATTGACAAACTGCGCGGTATGGAGGTTACGATTGTAACCACTGCCAAAACCGATGATCAGGCACGTGCTCTGCTGCAGATGCTTGGCATGCCGTTCAGCAAGAAGGAAGCGTAATCATGGCAAAGAAATGTATGCAATATCGTGAAGCCCGACGGCGATATCCGTCCCGAGTACGGAACCGTTGTACGCGTTGCGGTCGTCCGCGCGGATATATCCGCCGTTTTGGTTTGTGCCGTATCTGCTTCCGTGAACTATCGTTGCAGGGTCAAATCCCCGGCGTTGTGAAATCGTCCTGGTAGGATGGAGGAAAAAGCATGGCTATAAATGATCCAATCGCTGATATGCTGACCCGCATCCGCAATGCCGTGATGGCAGGTCAAACCCTGGTTGCAATGCCCAGCTCGAAGATCAAGATCGAGATTGCCAAGATCATGAAGGATGAGGGCTACCTGGAAGGCTTTGAAATGGTCGAAGGTGAGAACCAGACCCAAAAAATCCTTCGCCTCAAGATCAAGTATGTGGGCGAGCGTCGCACACGCCGTCCGGTAATCTCAGGCATCGAACGTGTGAGCAAACCGGGTCGTCGTATTTATACAAAGAAACAGAATATCCCCTGGGTCTTGTCAGGTATCGGTGTCGCGATCCTTTCCACGCCCAAGGGTGTCATGACCGGTGCCCGTGCCCGTCAACTGGGTGTGGGCGGCGAGATCATCTGCAAAGTCTGGTAGAAAGGCAGGAGGTACAAGTGTCTCGCATAGGACGTTTACCCGTGGATGTTCCAGCCGGTGTACAGGTGAATGTACAAGGCTCGAATGTTCAAATAAAAGGACCCAAGGGCGAACTCATACGGACGTTCTCGTCTTTGATCGGTATTGCCTTGGAGAATAATCAGGTTGTTGTAACGCGTAATTCGGATACCCCGGAGGAACGCGCCTTGCATGGAACGACCCGCGCTGTGATCGCGAACATGGTTCACGGTGTAAGTAACGGCTTCGTCGTAACGCTCGAAGTGGAAGGTGTTGGTTATCGTTCTGAAATGGATGGCAAAACATTGGTTTTGCATGTCGGATATTCCCACCCGGTGCGGGTGGAGCCACCCGCTGGTATTTCCTTTGATGTGGATCAGAAGACTCGCCAGATCAAAGTGGCAGGTTATGACCGTGAAGTGGTCGGTCAAACTGCGGCTGAAATCCGCCGCGTACGCCCGCCGGAACCTTATCACGGTAAAGGCATTCGTTATGCTGGTGAGAGGATCCGCCGTAAAGCCGGGAAAGCCGGGAAAGGAGCCAAGTAAACCATGGCGAATAAATCTCGTGCAATAGCACGCATGCGTCGTCACGCACGCGTTAGAAAAAATTTGGCGGGAACAGTTGAACGTCCGCGTTTGAATGTTTTCCGAAGTCTCACTGGTATCTATGCCCAGGTGATCGATGATCAGTCCGGATACACGTTGGTCTCTGCGTCCACGGCGGAAAAGGATCTGCGTGAAAAGGTCAGGGGCATGAAGAAATCCGAACAGGCTAAACTGGTGGGGCAGACGGTTGCTGAACGTGCCAAGATCAAGGGCATCGAAACGGTTGTATTTGACCGCGGCGGTTACCGCTATGTTGGACGCGTCAAGGCTCTTGCAGAGGGTGCCCGTGAAGGCGGCTTGCAGTTTTAGTGGAGTAGAACATGGCAGATAATAGAAGAACCGAACAACAGAGTTTCGAGGAACAGGACCAGTTCGAAGAGCGTGTCATTGAGATTGCGCGCGTCGCAAAGGTTGTAAAAGGCGGTCGCCGCTTTCAATTCCGTGTGACCGTGGTGGTGGGCGACAAGAAGGGGACCATCTCCATGGGTGTGGGCAAGGCGAACGCTGTGCCTGATGCAATGCGTAAGGCATCCGAACGTGCCCGCAAGAACATGCGTGTTGTCAACCTCTCCGGTACGACGATCCCGCATGAAGTGTTGGGCAAGGTGGCTGGAGCCCGGGTGATGCTGAAGCCCGCCTCACCCGGTACCGGTGTTATCGCTGGTGGTGGTGTGCGTGCTGTTCTTGAGCTGGCTGGTGTACGCGATATCCTTACCAAGTCACAGGGCAGCGCCAACGTGTTGAACGTTGTGCAAGCCACGTTCGATGCCCTGTCACAACTGAAGTCGCCCCAGGAAGAGGCTGCCCGTCGTGGAAAAAACGTGAGCGAACTGGTGCCGTTCTGGGAACGGAGGAAGCAGCATGCCTAAGAAAGAAGCAACCGGCAAGACCATTAAAGTCACGCTTGTTCGCAGCCCTATTGGTTATACAAAGGATCAGAAGGATACTGCGAAAGCGCTTGGTCTGCGCCGTTTACATCAGACCGTTGAACACAAGGACAACCCGGCTCTGCGCGGGATGATCCGCAAGATCATTCATCTGGTTCAGATTGAAGAGTAGCAGGAACGAACAATGAAATTACACGATCTCGTGCCCAATCCGGGCTCCAAAAAGAATAAAAAGCGCGTTGGACGCGGTATCTCTGCCGGGCAGGGGAAGACGGCTGGACGCGGCACAAAAGGACAGGGTTCACGCTCGGGTGAAGGCGGCAACTTATACCGTCAGGGTGGTAATCTTCCCTTCTACCGCCGTTTGCCGTTCATGCGTGGTCAGGGATTTACCCCTCTGAACCGGCTTGAATACAACGAAGTCAATCTGGATCAGTTGTCCGAGTCATTCAAAGCCGAAGTTGAAGTCAATCCCGAAACGCTTGAATCTGCCCGTCTGCTCCGTGACCCAAGAAATCCCGTGGTGATCCTTGGGCGTGGCGAATTGGATGTTGCGTTGAAGGTTCGTGCCCATCGCGTCACTGCCGGTGCCAAAGCCAAGATCGAGAAGGCTGGCGGCAGTATTGAATTGATCGGTTCATAAGGAAGCAAACATGCCTGAAAAGAGACAATCTGCTTGGCGTTATTTGTGGTACTCGCAGGATATCCGGAAAAAACTGCTCATCACGATGGGCATTTTGATGTTGTTCCGGCTTGCCGCAAATGTCCCTGCGCCAGGCGTCAATCGGGAAGCCCTGCAAGCTTTTTTCGCAGGAGCGGGCTCTGGAGGTTTCCTGGGATTCCTGAACCTTCTCTCCGGCGGAACGATCTCGAACTTTTCCGTGTTGTCAATGGGTGTTTATCCCTACATCACGGCCCAGATCATCCTTCAATTGCTGATACCGATCATTCCAGCCCTGCAAAAGAGAATGCAGGATGACCAGCGCGAAGGACGTCGCTGGATGGAAAAATGGACTTACTATTTGGCAGTCCCCATGGCGGCACTTTCTGCCATAGGTCAAATCAATACGTTCAACGCACTGGCGCAGCAAACGATCATCCCGTTCGGATTTACTTCCGAATTATGGTTATCTTCCCTGACCACCCTGGTTGTTATGACAGCCGGAACGATGTTTGCCATTTGGCTGGGTGAGTTGATCTCCGAGTACGGCATTCGCGGACAGGGTTTGTCCCTCGTGATCTTTGCCGGCATTGTCTCGCAGATCCCACAGAATATGATTACGTTATGGAGCGACCAGGTGAACCGCTGGTCCCTGCTTATTGCCATGATCGTGGTCATGTTATTAACGATCCTTGCCATTGTTTATGTCCAGCAGGGACGCCGAAATGTTCCGATCATCTACCCCCAGAAGAGCGCGATCTTCTACGCCATGCAGCGCGGCAAGAACGTCCGCATGCCTCAGCCGACACTGCCTTTAATGGTCAATCTGGCAGGCATGATCCCACTCATCTTTGCCAGTGCACTTCTGCAATTCCCTGCCATCGTGGCTGGTTTTTTTGTCCGCTCAGAAACTGCGTGGGTACAAAATGCTGCCAACGCAGTCCAATCATTCTTCAACGCGACCGGAGTTAACTCCTGGGGTTATTGGACGCTGTACTTTTTCATGGTTGTTGGTTTTACCTATTTTTACACAACCGTCCTGTTTGATCAACAGAACTATGGCGACAGCCTCAAACGTTCCGGTGCTCAAATTCCTGGTGTCCATACCGGTGCTGCTACACAGAAATATCTTAGCCGGATACAGTCTCGCATTACCCTGCCAGGCGCTTTGTTGCTGGGGGTTGTGGCGATCATGCCCTTCCTGTTGCAATTGATATTACCAGCTGCTGCATCCAGTGCGGGGTTGTTCCTTGTCTCCTCATCAGGTTTGTTAATCGTTGTGGGTGTTGTTCGTGATACATTCATGAACATCGAAGCCGAACTGAAACTGCACGGTTATCAGGAAAAACTTCTCATCAGTTAGGATCAGGATTAATGACCAAATACCTTGTCCTTCTTGGACCTCCCGGTGTAGGTAAAGGTACGCAGGCGAAGATTATTTCAGAACGGACAGGCTTGGCACATATCTCATCGGGTGACCTGTTCCGCGAGAACCTTAAGAATCAGACTGAGCTTGGTAAGTTGGCTCAAACATACATGGGCAAGGGAGAGTTGGTCCCTGATGATGTGACCATCGGGATGATCCGCGAACGCCTCAACCGTCCGGACTGTGAAGTGGGCGCTATTTTAGATGGCTTTCCCCGCACTCCAGCCCAGGCGGAAGCGCTTGAAGCGATGCTTGAGGAATTTAGAGGTCAGGTTGATGCAGTACCATTCATAACTGCTGATGAGAATGTACTGGTGGAGCGCTTGGGTGATCGTTGGACATGCCGTGCAAGCGGACATATCTATAATCAAAAATCCAATCCCCCCAGGGAATCTGGAAAGTGTGATGTAGATGGTTCGGAACTTTACCAGCGTGATGACGACAAGGCTGAAACAGTGAAACGTCGCATTGATGTTTATCTGGAGCAAACCTCGCCGTTGATAGACTATTATCGCGAACACGGAAAATTGATTAAGATTGATGGTATGCAGACTATTGAGCAGGTGGCACAGACGCTTATATCTGCATTGAAGTGGTGATTTCTATGAGTTGGGCACGCCAGATTCACCTAAAGAGCCCGGCAGAACTGCAGATCATGCGCGAAGCCGGGTGTATCAATGCCACTGTACTGGCGACAGTAGGTGAACTTTTAAAACCGGGTGTTTCCACTGCCGACCTCAACGCGGCTGCTGAGGAAGTACTGAGGAAACACGGATGCATATCGCCGTTCAAGGGATATGGGCACCCTCCATTTCCCGCATCCATTACGGTTAGTATAAACCAGGAACTTGTACACGGCATTCCGGTTAAAAACCGGAAACTAAAAGCTGGCGACATTGTTTCAGTTGATTGCGGAACTGTTCTGGACGGGTTTGTGGCGGACTCGGCGTTCACTGCCGGGGTTGGAGAAATTTCCCAGGAAGCCCGTACCCTGCTTGATGTCACGAAGGGTGCGCTCGATGCCGCCATCGAAAAAATGCGGATAGGGAATCGCACGGGCGATGTTTCTGCGGCGATACAACAGTACGTTGAAAGTAATGGCTTTTTTGTAACACGCGAATACACTGGACACGGTGTCGGGCGTCAGATGCATGAAGGTCCACAAGTACCGAATTATGGCAGGGCAGGTACCGGCATGCCTCTCAAAGCAGGCATGACGATTGCCATCGAGCCCATGGTACTTGGAGGCACGGCAGAGACACGCGTATTGCCCGACCAATGGACGGTAGTATCTGCGGATGGATCACTGACAGCGCACTATGAACATTCGATCGCTGTCACCGAAGGAGAACCTCTTATCCTGACTGTCCCATGATCCATACGAAAGAAACTGCGTGTAATCTGGACGAAAGTTGAATGAAAGTATATAATTAAACTCTTGGCTGGTTGGTAAGTAGTTTGCAAGGAGAAGTGTTGATATGAAAGTTTCACCGTCTATACGGAAACGCTGCGCCAAATGCAGGATTGTCAGGCGCAAAGGCAGAGTGTATATCATCTGCGAAAATCCAAAACATAAACAGCGACAGGGATAGTGTGAACTATGGCAAGAATTGAAGGTGTTGATCTGCCCCGTAACAAGCGGGTGGAAGTTGGTTTGACATATTTATATGGCATTGGTCCCACACGAGCACGTGAGATTTTGGTTGAGACGAAGGTCAATCCCGATATCCGTGTGAAGGATCTGTCTGAGTCTGATGTGGCTGCGATCCGTGAATACATAGGCAAGAATTTCACGGTTGAGGGCGATTTGCGCCGTGAAGTGCAAATGAGCATCAAACGCCTGATTGAAATTGGATCCTACCGTGGTTTGCGCCATCGCCGGAATCTGCCGGTCCGTGGACAGCGCACCAAAACCAATTCACGCACACGCAAGGGCGTCAAGAAGACCGTTGCCGGTCGCGGACGCCGCCGTGGTGCCAAGAAATAAGAGGCTGGAGAAGAAATATGGCTCAAAGTGTACGTTCGACGCGCCGCAGTGCAGGTGCAAAAAAGAGCAAGCGCTCATTGTCTTCAGGACAGGTGCATATCTTTGCTTCATTCAATAACACAATCGTTACCGTAACTGACATGGACGGGAATACTGTTTCATGGGGCAGTGCCGGCTCAGCTGGTTTCAAGGGTTCACGCAAGAGTACTCCATTCGCTGCCCGTCTCGCTGCAGAACAGGCGATCAAAGCTGCCCAGCAATTGGGAGTTCAGGAAGTGGAATTATTCGTGAAAGGACCCGGACCAGGTCGCGAAAACGCCATCCGTGCCGTGCAGGCGATGGGGCTGAAAGTCCGATCCATTTCTGATATTACACCGGTTCCGCATAACGGTTGTCGTCCGCCGAAAAAGCGGCGCGTGTAATCTGGAATTGATATAGAGGAAAGTGATTTATGTCGAAGAATATTAGTCCGGTTTGTAAACTCTGCCGGCGCGAAGGCGAGAAACTCTATCTCAAGGGGGAACGTTGTTTCACCCCCAAGTGTTCATTTGAGCGGAGAAGCTATGCTCCCGGTCAGCATGGACGTTCAGGCAGCCGTGGCGGCAACCGCAGTGGACGCGAGTCTGACTACCTGCGCCAGTTGCGCGCCAAACAGCGTGCCCGCCGTGTTTATGGAGTTTTGGAACGCCAGTTCCGCCGTTATTATGAGGTGGCACTCCAGCGCCGCGGTCTGACAGGCTTGAATCTTTTGCAGATTCTGGAGTCTCGTTTGGATAATGTTGTGTATCGTCTTGGTTATGCATCCAGCCGTGCACAAGCCCGCCTGATGGTTACGCATGGACATTTTATAGTCAATGAACGCCGTACAGATGTTCCTTCCATGCTCTTGCGGGAAGGTGATGTAGTGGCTGTCCGCGATGGTTCGCGTGGTCTTGAGTATTTCAAAGGGCTTGGTGAACAGGCTGACGTGCGTACTGCGCCGAGTTGGTTGAATCGGGATACAAAACAATTGTCCGGTGTGGTCCAACGGCTTCCTGAACGCGCTGAGATTGACGGCACCTTGAACGAGCAGTTGATCGTTGAATACTATTCAAGATAGTAGTTGGAATTTATCTCTGGCAGGCACCCTGCCTGCCAGAGCTTCTATTGTAGAGACTGGGAGAGGTGAACCGTGACGGGTATCTCGAACATGGTGATGCCAAAGATCGAGCGCGAAGCTGAAGCTCGAAATTATGGCAAATTCATTATCAGCCCGCTGGAACGCGGGTATGGCGTGACCCTGGGAAATGCGTTGCGCCGCGTCTTGCTCTCCTCCCTGGAGGGCGCGGCGGTTACATCCATCCGCATTGCGGATGTGCTGCACGAATTTAGTGAAATCCCTGGCGTGCGCGAAGATGTCATCCAGGTGACTTTGCAGGTCAAACAATTACGTCTCAAGCTGGATGGCGTGGACAGCACCCGCATGCATCTTGAGGTGCGCGGTGAAGGGACGGTCACTGCGGCGGATATCATCACCTCTGCCGAGGTGGAGATCGTCAATCCTGAGTTGTTCCTCTTTACCGTGGACAACCCCAAGACCAAACTGGACCTCGAGTTCACCGTCGAGCGCGGACGTGGGTATTCACCTGCAAATGAACGCAGCGGACACATGCCCATCGGTGAACTGCCGATCGACGCCATTTTCAGCCCGGTCAAACGGGTGAACTGGGAAGTAACGTCCGCCCGTGTTGGGCAAAGCACGAACTACGACAAACTCATCCTTGAGATCTGGACCGATGGCACGATCTCTCCTGAACGCTCCTTGAGCACAGCTGCAAAGATCGTCATTGACCATCTGCGCTACATTGCCGGCGTCAGCGAGGAAACGTTGACCATCCCGGTCGAAAAGGAAGTTGGAAGCAGCCGCATCACAAGCGAGCTGGCGGATACCCCTGTGGAAGCGCTGGATCTTTCGGTACGCGTCTTCAATTCATTGAAGCGCACGGGCATCACGACCGTTGGTGATGTGCTTGACCTTTTGGAAAAAGGCGAAACAGCTGTAATGTCCATCCGCAATTTTGGTGAAAAGAGTCTTGATGAACTCCGCCAGAAGATGCAGGAAAAGGGCTACATGAAAGACGAATCGAATTCTGCGGAGTAATTTAGAAATGCGACATCAAATTTCCGGTTATAGGCTTGGACGCAGTACGGGTGCGAGACTCGCATTGCGCCGCAACCTCATAAAACAATTTTTCACACACGAGCGCATCAAAACCACTCGTGCCAAGGCTGCCGCGATCCGCGGCGACGCGGAGCGTTTGATCACGCTTGCCCGCAACAGCGCACAGGGAAGCGATGACGAGAAGGTGCATGCACGCCGCTTGGCGATTTCCAAACTGGGCGACAATCAGTTGATCAAACGGCTCTTTGACGAAATTGCGCCTCGTTACGCGAACCGCAATGGCGGCTACACCCGTGTGTTGAAGCTTGGTCCACGCATGGGCGACTCGGCTGAAATGGTCATATTGGAACTGGTTGAAGAATAGAAATTTCGGCGTTCGGCTGATGGCTAATTGCTAGAGGCTGGAAGCTAAAATGGCACGTTACAAATTGACTCTTGCCTACGACGGCTCGAATTTCAATGGAAGTCAGCGGCAGGCGAGCAAGAGGACGGTTCAGGGTGAACTCGAAAAAGCTCTGACCAAACTCGGATGGACCGGACGCTCGGTACTCATCTCCGGGCGGACGGATACAGGCGTTCACGCAACGGGACAAGTTGCTTCAGCGGACCTCCACTGGTCCCATGCTGACGATAAACTCCTGCGGGCGTTGAATGCAAACCTTCCAGCCGACTTGTCCGTCCAATCTGTTCAGGCAGTGGATGCGAAATTTCATCCCCGCTTCTACGCTGTTTCAAGGACGTATCGATACAGATTGTTTTGCCAGCCGTTCAGAGATCCGCTCCGCGAACGATTCGCCTGGCGGGTCTGGACACCGATCCCTGGTGATCTGCTGATAAACGCCTCACGGCAATTCATTGGAACGCACAATTTTTCTGCCTTCGGTTCCCCGACCACTCCCAAAGGCACGACTGTGCGAACTGTGATGAAATCTGAATGGGCGCAAACTGGCGATGACGAATGGTGTTTTGAAGTAAAGGCAAATGCTTTCCTCTACCGCATGGTGCGCCGGATTGTGTTCGTCCAGGTGGCGGTTGCGCAGGGAAAACTTCCAGTGGAGGCGATCCCCAATGCTTTAGCCGGGCAGGTGTCGGATAAGTCCCAAAGCGGGCTTCCGGCTGGTCTGGCTCCCGCACATGGACTGACGCTTGTCAACGTCGAATATCGAGAATCAGAGTCAATTGTCAAAAAGAAAAGAAACGGAGACTAGGAAAGTGTACAAGTCGTACTATCCGAAAGCAAGTGAGATCGAACGAAAATGGGTCCTGGTGGATGCCAACGGCCAAAACCTGGGGCGTCTTGCCGCACGCATCGCGCATGTGCTGCTCGGCAAGCACAAGCCGACCTTCACGCCTGGCGTGGAGATGGGCGATACCGTGGTTGTCATCAACTGCGAAAAAGTGACCGTAACCGGCACGAAGACCAACTCGAAGATGACCACCAAAATGTATTACAAGCACTCGAATTACCCTGGTGGCTTGAAATCCATTTCATTGCGCGACCAGTTGGACCAGCATCCCGACCGTGTTCTACGCGCGGCGGTCTGGGGTATGTTGCCGCACAACCGCATGGGACGTTCCGTGCTCAAACGTCTGAAGATCTATGCGGGTCCGAACCATCCGCATGGCACGAACAACCCTGAGCCGCTGGCTACTTCGGTGAAGTAAAGGAAGAAGGAAGAAGAAATATGGCACAGTATCATGAAGCAGTAGGCCGCCGCAAGCAAAGCACCGCACGTGTCCGCGTGGCAGGCGGCTCCGGCGTATTCACCGTCAATGAGAAGGAAGGCGTTGCATATTTCACCCGCACGGGCGATGTCAACGACATCATGCGTGCATTCGTTGCCGTGGGCGAGGATGCAAAGCGATATGATGTTACCGTCAAGGTGCAGGGTGGTGGCGTGAGCGGTCAGACCGAGGCTGTACGCCTGGGTTTGGCGCGTGCCCTTCAGGCAATCAATGGTGATTGGACCTCTGTGCTCCGCAAGCACGGCTTGCTCACACGCGATGCCCGTGAAAAGGAACGCAAGAAGCCGGGTCTCAAGAAAGCCCGCAAGGCACCGACCTACACCAAGCGTTAGATCTCATTTTACAAAACAACATACGAAATGCGTAATTCGTGGGATACAATCTGCGGGTTACGTTTTTCGTTTTAACCAGGAGACTTCATGGACTTTTCCCTCATTCCATCTGTATTTGAGACACTTCGTATCGAACCGCCCTCGAGGCTGATCCTGCTCGAAGCGCAGACTCTTTCAGCCGCACATGTTCTGCCTTATCCGCCCGATATGCCAGTGTTGTTGACAGGTGTGGATTCAAGCGAGCTGGCTTCGCATTTGAAGACAGTCTTGTTGACAACTTATCCTGTCGACCATTTGGTGTCTGTACTGGTAAGTGGAAAGAAGAAAGATGAGAGGGTTGAGAGTCTGGACGAAGGTCAATTTTCTGATGCAGCATGTTGGTTCATACCTGCATTGGGTGAGGGGACATCCTTTGAATCTTTCGCTGAGATCGTCGCTCATTTACGCGCGCCGGATGGATGTCCTTGGGATAAAGAGCAGACGCACGAAACCTTGAGAAAACATTTGCTTGAAGAATCCTATGAAGCCATTTCTGCCATCGACTCGGGTGATTTTGCCGATATGCGTGAGGAATTTGGTGACTTGTTATTGCAAATTGTTTTGCAATCGCAAATTGCCAACGAAGAGGGACAGTTCAATGTCAACCAGGTGGTGCAGGGAATCCACTCGAAGATCGTGCGCCGACATCCGCATGTGTTCGGCGAGTTGGAATTGGAGGGAGTGGACGGCGTTCTGATAAACTGGGAAAAGTTGAAGGAAAAGGAACGAAAAGATGGGAAACAGGAAAAAGGATTGCTGGACGGTGTGCCGAAGATCCTGCCTGCGCTTGAACAGGCACAGGAATACCAGGACCGTGCTGCCCGGGTTGGTTTTGATTGGCCCGAAATCGAAGGCGTTTTGGATAAGATCGCAGAAGAAATAGAGGAGGTGAAACAGGCAACGAATGGCGCTGAATTGACATCCGAACTCGGCGATTTGCTCTTCGCCCTGGTCAATCTGGCGCGCTGGAAGAAAGTGGATGCCGAGTCCGCGTTGCGGGGAACCAATATGAAGTTCAAGAGGCGGTTTGCTTATGTGGAGCAGGGAGCGAAGAAGCAGGGAAGGAACTTATCCGACCTGACACTTGAGGAAATGGATGCGTTTTGGAACGATGCAAAAAAGCTAGGATTGTGAAGTGTCTAGTGCCTTGAACATCAAATGCCCATCGTAATATTTGCCGTTATAAAAAGTCCCTTGCGGTTCGGTCCCATAAATGGCAAAACCATGGCGTTCATAACAACGAATCGCCGATTTATTCTCTGCATTAACACTCAGCTTGACGGTCACTACGTCCCTTGATTTCGCCCATTCGATACAGGCATCGATCAAGGAGTCGGCAACTCGTAATCCTCTCCAATCAGGATGGACATAGACCCCGATGATTGTTGCGCTGTGTTTTGTCTTTGGTAATGGCCTGCGGTGTATTCCTGTCATCCCTATCAGGGTTTGTGCATGTTCGGCAACGAACGTTACAGCGTGCTCGTCCTCCCGTAATCGCTCCTGCCAGAACTCGGGGGGATAATTAAGACTGGATTCATAATCCGCACCGAATGCAAGCGGACTCTCCTGAAGCGCAAAAAGCCGTAATGTACGATATTGATCCATATCTGTCATATTCGCTTCGCGGATGACAATGCTGCCGCGTGCTGTGGAAATGGATTTGATCATTGGCTGCACACGAAGCGGTCAATTGCCTGATCGAACAACGCTCGCAAATTATCCTCCTGCGGGTTATAGACTTTCCAGGCAAAGGCGCGGTCACCACAGATCCACGCTCCTGCTGCGCCGAAGGGCAGGATGGGAGTGGCGGTGGAAGTGATCGGGGTGTAGATCACGTTCATGTCGCGGATCAGTTTCACTTCCAGATTCCCGACGCGTGTGTCCACATTACTGTCAAGGATCAGGTCGAGCATGAACTGTGGATCGGCGGTCCCTGGCGCGAGCTGCCAGATCATTTCGATGAAAAGATTGGCATTAAACGATGCGATCAATCCCTGTGAGTAAGTGCTTGGCGAAGCAGGGTTGTTTTGCGCGCTGACATCGAAGAACGACATATCCACAGGATGCCCCACGCAGAACTGATATTCGCAGAACAAGCCTTTCAGGTCGAATGGTGTTGGGGTGGGGTAGGGTGTCGGGATGGGCAGAGCGGTGTTGATTGGGATCGCCGTGAGCGTTTCAATGACAGCCTGACTCACCTGAGTATTCGGATCAGGTTTAGGCGCACAGGCTGATAGAATTATTACAGCAAGCAAAAACAAGGTACGACGCATTCGCCGATTATACAATGCCCCCATTGGGCATACAATCTTTCGGAACCATCACTCTTGCCTGGTCGTCCTTGTTGAAAAGGAGATAGAATGAAAAAATTAATGTTTGGATTTGTGACCCTGGTTTTACTGCTGTCCGCCTGTACTCCGCCGCCTGTTGTGGAAGACAATCCCTCGATCATCATCGAGCAACCCACACAAGGGACTGATACTATGACTCCCGTGCAGATCGCCGCGCTCACGTTCCTTTCCGAGACTATAAATCTGTCCGCTGATCAAATCACCTTGATCTCCTCTGAATCCGTTACCTGGCCTGATGGCTGCCTTGGTGTGCAAAAAGCGGGAGTGATGTGCACGCAAGCCTTGGTGGAGGGATACAAGATCATCTTTGAAGCCGACGGCAAGGAGTATGAGGTGCATACAAACGGGACAGGAAGTTCCGTTGTGCTTGCCAGTAATCTGGAGACGAATGATTCCATTGAAACCATCCTCATACAACAACTGGCTGAAAATCTGGGCTTGAATACCGGAGCAATCTCTGTCATAAGCAACGAACCTGTTGAGTTCAGCGATACCTGTCTAGGAGTGATGATGCAGGATGTGATGTGTGCTGAAGTCATTACGCCAGGAAACATTGTTATTCTTGAAGCAGAGGGCATCCAATACGAATATCATGTCAGTGAAGACGGTTCGCGCATCCAGCCTGCCACGCTTGCCCTGACATGGAAACGTGAAGGCGGCATTGCAGGGTTTTGTGACAGCTTGACCGTGTTCCTGTCTGGTGAGGTGTATGGGAATCAGTGCAAATCACAACCAAATGGGACAATGGGTACATTTGCATCTTTGCTTTTGTCTGCTGAGAAGGATCAATTCGCTGCATGGATCGATGAATATGGCTCAGTGACACTCGATGCTTCAGATCCAAAAGGTGTGGCTGATGGGATGACCAATATTGTGATATTGTATGGCTCGGGGGGTGGAAAACCAGGTGAGCCAACAGAGGGTGAGATCTTTGCCTGGGTGCAGGAGTTGTTTCAGAAACTGTATAACTGACCGCATCAGCCTGTGGGAAATCGCAGGCTTTTTAAGCCAGGAAATTGGTGTAAATTAGTGATATTTGTCATGTTGACATGGTTTTCGTGGGAGTGTATATTTGAGATACCCATCCCCCCTGGGGGGGGGTAAGTGCAGACGAGGACGAGATGTCTGTGGAGTAGAGGCAAACATGGAAAACGAAAACGTACTCAGACGATTAAAGACAGTCGAGGGCCACCTGCGCGGTGTGATCCGCATGGTGGAGGAGGACGCGTACTGCATTGACGTGATCCGTCAGATCCAGGCTGTAGAAGCTGCCTTGAACAAGGTCAGCGCACGGATATTGGATGACCACCTGAATTCCTGCGTCACCACTGCCATTCAGGGCAACAACAAGGCTGAACGCGAACGTGTATTGAAAGAAATTACCGAAGTGTTCGAGATGTCGACAAAAGTTTAAAACCTCGTCCTGAGCGGAGCCGCGATAGCGGCGCAGACGAAGGATAACCTTGCAGGTGCGCTTCGACTACATTACACCCCGCTCAGCGCGAGAAAAATATAATTCAAGGAGAAAAAATCATGACTACCGTAACCTATACCGTCCCCGCAATTTCCTGCGGACATTGCACCCACACGATCGAAACCGAAGTGGGTGAGTTGGCTGGAGTCCAATCCGTGAAAGCGGAGATCGATACCAAGAAGGTGACCATCACCTTCGATGCACCCGCCAGCGAAGCTAACATCAAGGCGCTGCTAGCTGAGATCAATTACCCTGCTGAAGGTTTGATCGCACTGTAAAATCATTTGTAAATGGTAATTGGTAAGTCGGCGCCGAGTGTGCAGAACCCAATTACACTTTACTGAACCCCCAATTCCCAATCAAGAATGACCGATACCAAACAACTCACACTCCCTATCACAGGCATGACTTGTGCCAACTGTGTTGCAACCGTTGAGCGAAATTTGAAAAAACTTGATGGCGTTGAACTTGCGGTTGTAAATCTTTCATCCGAACGCGCAACTGTTGATTATGACGCATCCAAACTTGCGTTGCCTGATTTCATCGCGCGTGTCAACCGTGCCGGGTACGGCGTTGCCACAGGTGAAGCCGACCTCATCATCAAGCGCCTCTCTGACGACAACGATGCCCACCGACTTGAAAAAGCACTTGCCAATCTCGAAGGTGTATTGGAAGCGCAAGTCACGTTCACGACCGAGAAGGCACGCGTCAAATATATCCCCACCATTGTCACGCAGGCTGAGTTGCGCCGCGCGGTTTCCTCCGCAGGTTTTGAAGCCCTAGAACTTGGCGGTGAAGCAGAAGATGCTGAAGCCAAGGCGCGCGAACACGAGATTCAAGAACAATGGCGTCTGCTCGTCATCGGTTTGATTTTCACTGTCCCGCTATTCCTGCTTTCCATGGGTAAGGACTTCGGTTTGCTCCCTGATTTTGTTTATGCCAATACCTCCATGAGCGGCATGCGCGATGCCCAGCCCTGGTTCGGCTGGTTTATGCTCGTCCTTGCCATTCCAGTGCAGTTCTATGTGGGCAGGCAGTATTACGTGGGAGCATTCAAAGCCCTCCGCAACAAATCTGCCAATATGGATGTGCTGATCGCCATGGGTTCCTCCGCTGCGTTCTTTTATTCGCTCCCAATCACGTTCGGTCTGCTGATGGGACATGTCTATTACGAGACAGCGGCGGTTATCATCACGCTCATTAAACTCGGGAAATTCCTGGAAGCCCGCGCCAAGGGACGTACCTCCGAGGCGATCAAAAAACTGATGGGATTGCGCGCCAAAACAGCCCGCGTCATTCGTGACGAGGTGGAGGCGGAGGTCTCAACTGACGATGTACGTGTCGGAGACATGATTCTCGTCAAACCAGGCGAGACGATTCCCGTAGACGGTGTGATCGTGGAAGGTCGCAGCGCCGTAGATGAATCCATGCTGACGGGAGAGTCTCTCCCTGTGGAAAAGAAACAAGGTGATACCGTTATCGGCGCCACGTTGAACAAGCTTGGCATGTTGAAGTTCGAAGCAACGAAAGTTGGCAAGGAAACCGCTTTAGCGCAGATCATCAAACTTGTCGAAGATGCACAGGGTAGCAAGGCGCCGATCCAGAAACTTGCGGATCAAGTTTCGGCTATCTTTGTCCCCGCCGTGATCGGGATCGCGTTGCTTACATTTGCAGGTTGGTATTTCTTCGGTCCGATTCTGCCGGTTAACGCGGATGTTGATAATTTCACCCGTGCGCTCATCAACATGGTGGCAGTGCTCGTCATTGCCTGCCCATGTGCGATGGGGCTTGCCACACCTACGGCTGTGATGGTCGGTTCAGGCAAAGGTGCGGAATTAGGTGTGCTGTTCAAAAGCAGTGAAGCACTGGAGCGCGCAGGGAAGGTCTCTGTGGTTGTTCTTGACAAGACGGGAACGATCACAAAGGGACAACCTGCGGTCACTGATATCGTTGTCAGTAATCAGTTATCAGTGAACAGTGCTGATACCTTATCACTGATGACTGATAACTTACTTCGCCTCGCCGCATCCGTTGAACGTGGTTCTGAACATCCTCTCGGTGAAGCGATTTGGGCGGAAGCAACCTCCCGAGGGTTGACTTTGGGAGAAGTGACTGGGTTCAAGGCAGAGCCTGGGCATGGTGTGCAGGCTGAAGTCGAGGGAAGAAGCGTTGCCGTAGGCAATATCCGCATGATGGAAACGAAGGGCTATCCCCTGAATGGACTCGAATCTGAAGTGTCCCGTTTGCAGTCCCAAGCCAAGACCGCCATGCTGGTCGCTGTTGACGGTAAAGTGGAGGGCGTGATCGCGGTTGCCGATACGATCAAGGACGGCTCGCAGGAGGCGATTGCCGACCTGCACAGGATGGGATTGAAAGTTGCGATGATCACGGGCGACAACCAGAAGACCGCCGAGGCGATTGCCAAGCAGGTTGGCATTGATGTTGTTCTCGCTGAGGTCTTGCCCGAAGGTAAATCTAATGAAGTCAAGAAACTCCAATCAACATTTGCACTGCATGCAAGTGCAGGTGTCGAAAATCGTCAATTGTCAATCAAAAATGTAGTAGCGATGGTCGGTGACGGCGTTAATGACGCACCCGCTCTTGCGCAGGCCGATGTTGGTATTGCGATCGGAACAGGAACCGATGTGGCGATGGCTGCTGCACCTGTGACGTTGATGAGCGGCGACCTGCGTGGTGTGTCGCGCGCGGTCAATCTTTCTCGCAAAACACTTGCCACGATCAAACAGAATTTATTCTGGGCATTCTTTTATAACGTGGTGCTCATTCCCGCGGCAGCGTTGGGATATTTGAATCCGATGCTTGCGGCTGGCGCGATGGCGTTCAGCAGTGTATTTGTGGTGACGAATAGTCTGCGGTTGCGCAGGGTGAAAATTTAGTTCATGGATCAAACTTGGTGAAGTCGCAGTGACAACGATCTCTCAAAACACTGAAACATCAATTGAAAAAACCGCCTGCGGCGGGGTGATGCAGGACCCATCTGAATATCCGAGCGCCATGTATAAAGGTGAACGTGTGTACTTTTGCAATAAAGCCTGTATAAAAACTTTCCTGCAGGCTTCCGAAGCCTTTATGGCGGGTGAGGTCGAACATCCGCTTGAAGATGAGACTGCTTGAAAATTATCTTAATATCAAAAGGAAACTTTAGTATGAAAAAGACCGCTCTTCTTCTCCTGTTTCTGCTGGCACTTGTCATTGCTGCATGTGCCCCGCAGCAGGAAACTGAAATGCCCAAAGCCGAACTCCCTGCGGGAAAAGCCTGGGCAGACGGCAAGGAAATCTTCTTTGTCCACACCGAAGCGTCAGACGCGGATGTGGCTCAACTGCTGACTGACATGATGAGATCGCCTGTGATCCATGTCCCTTCACTGGCAGATGTTCCAATCGACTCGCTCGCCGATGTGTATGTTTTCGATAACGGACTCAAAGGCATGGGTCCCTTTGGCTTTCAAGCCGATGTGTTCAATAATCCTCCTGGAACCGACGGATACAGCCCTTTGCGCCGCGTCCATGTTGTGACCTGGGCTGATCCTGCCAAAGCCCGCCTGCTCACTTCTGAGGCTGAGATCATGTCTGCAAAGGAAGTGGGTGAAGTGACCATTGCCCAACCTGGCGTTGTTGTCAACATGCCGTTTGTCGTCTGGGATGGCGGTCAACGATAATAGCGTTCAGGCTTCGGAAGTCTCAAAGGCTTCCGAAGCCTCATTCCTTCTACACATCAATTTATTCACTTCACATCTTTGAGGCTTCATGTCTAAAGAACGTAAATCAACTTTTGACCCAGTCATCCTCATGGCGGTTGGTATCGGCTTATTGACCATCGCCATCCTCATGCTGGTCACGCAAAACCAGGGGGAGCAGGGGATTTCCATCACGAGCACATCCGGACTTTCCAGCAACCTCTTGGTTGCCTTCATCACGGGCTTGACCACAGGCGGCTTGAGTTGTCTCGCCGTGCAGGGCGGCTTGCTTGCCAGTTCGCTTGCGCACCAGATCGAAAAGGATTACATCGGGCAGACCGCGGTGCAAAAGAAGAAGCAATTAATGCGCAATCAGGTTGCGCCCAAACGAATCAACTCCGCTCAGCCCATCCTTCTTTTTCTTGCCGCCAAGATCGTTGCATACACTTTGCTTGGCGCGTTGCTTGGCTGGCTTGGTTCGTTCCTTGCGCTCAGCCCCGTCACGCGCGCACTGCTTATGATCGCCATTGGCATCTTCATGCTCGGCAACGCGCTGCGCATGTTGAACGTGCATCCCATCTTCCGCTATTTCAATGTCGAGCCGCCCAAGTTCTTCACGCGCTACATCCGCCGCACTTCGAAAGGGACCGAAACCTTCACACCTCTCTTCCTCGGCGCACTGACTGTGTTCATCCCATGCGGCGTGACACAGGCGATGATGGCAGCGGCGCTCGGGACGGGCAGTCCGCTCACGGGTGCTGCGATGATGCTTGCCTTCACGCTTGGCACCAGCCCTGTGTTTTTCATCGTTGCCTACTTGACGACTGAACTCGGCGCGCGGCTTGAAAAGTTCTTCATGCGTTTTGTTGCGGTTGTCCTTCTCGTTTTGGGATTCGTGACTCTCGACGGCGGACTCAATCTCATGGGCTCTCCCTACTCCCTGACCAATCTCGCTCGTGGATTGACAACCGCTTCCACCTCAGAGACATCTGCTTCTGTCCCTCAAACCGACCTTACGCTGATGGTTCAGAACGAAGGCTACTTTCCACAACTGCTCAAAGCTTCTGCAAATGAGCCTGTCGTGATGAATCTCGTCACAAACAAGACCTATTCCTGCTCGCGGGATTTTGTTATTCCATCCCTTAACTTCTATCAACTCCTCCCTGATACTGGCACCGTCCAGGTGGACATCCCTGCCCAACCCGCAGGCACGCGCATCTTTTTCACCTGCTCGATGGGGATGTATACAGGTACGATCATTTTTGAATAAAAAACGCTTGGAGTGTCATTTTG
>CAYTDB010000069.1:0-21734 GCA_964436455.1 uncultured Anaerolinea sp.
GGATGTATACAGGTACGATCATTTTTGAATAAAAAACGCTTGGAGTGTCATTTTGAGCGAAGCGAAGAATCTCTGATGTTATTGTAGAGACCCTTACCCGCACTTGCGCCAGATGCAAGTGTCGGACCGCTCAGGATCATATGCTTATGTTGCGAGACAATATGAAAAAACAAACCTTCTCCGTCCCTGACATGCACTGCTCGAATTGCTCGATGAAGCTTGAATCCATCGAAGACGATTTCCCTGCCATCAGGCAGATCGATGCCAGCTACCACAAACAGCAAATGGACGTCGAATACGATGAAACCAAACTAACCGTGGAAGAGATCATCGCCGCAGTGAAGAAAAAAGGTTATCAGGCAATTCCTGTTTAAAAAGCAAGGGCGACCACATCTGGTCGCCTTTTATTTTGCCACGATCACTGCATTTTTTGTGGCTTTGGCTACATAAAGCGCATCATCCGCTTTTTTAAGAACGCTCACAAGCGTATCTGTGCCAGTTGTGGATGCAACACCTGCGCTAATGGTGATCTTGGCTGTGGTTTTTCCATCCCCGATTTCGGTTTTTGAAACCACGCTCCTCAATCTCTCTGCAAGTTGTTGGGCGTTTTGCAGGGGTGTGTCCGGCAATATCATCAGAAACTCTTCGCCACCCCAGCGTCCAACGATGTCCTGTCTTCGGATCGCTGAGTGGAAAATGTTTGCGGTTTCAATAAGAGCAAAGTCACCCAATGCATGTCCATATGTGTCGTTAATTTGTTTGAAATTGTCTATGTCGATCATCAGGATGGAGAATTCACCTCCATGCCGTTGAACCCGTGACAATTCCTTCTCGAAAAAGGCATTTGTTGCATGGCGATTGGGGATACGGGTTAACGTATCAATGGCTGCAAGGGTTCTCAAATCGCTTTGCAGGCGCTGGCTGACCATGAGGATGAAGCCCATCGACCAAAGAAAACTGATAACAAACATTAAAAGATAGGTCAGGTTTTGAATCGGCGTATTGGAGAATGCACTTTCTGGCGGGGAAAATACAGTTGCAATTGCCCGAGCATAGAGGAAGATCCCATAAATAGTTAATGGGATCCATGTCAGCCATACTCCAAGTTTATAAGGTTGCTTGCGTGCCTTCCAAAGTTTTTGCGCTGCGACCAAAATGCTTGTCCCTGTACAAATCGATACACCGATGATCCTTGCTCCAGTGTCAAACGATACATACGTGTAATGGGTGGTGATTGCAAGTACGGCCACCGATAGGGTTGCGATGATCATTTTGTTGTATCTATCCCCGAAAAAAAGACTGAATGCAATATAGAAAAGGTTGGGTCCCTGCAGGAGTAAAAAATTCGAAATGACTATAGAAAAAATATTTGGCAGAGTGCCCTGGAAGAGGTTTAAGAAAAAGCCTAATGCAAGACTGAAATTCCCGAGCAGAGCGATACCCACGCCCTTATATTCCCTGATGCTGACCGCCTGAAAACCAATTGCGGATGCCTGAATGAAGAATGCAATGGAAACAAGAAAGATCGTTGTACGAGTATCAAAAAGGGAGATGAATTCTAGCATTTATGTAAGAACCAGTTCGGTGGTGTTTTGAACACGGCCTTTATTATTGTAACTGGTATACTCCAGACGTGTCACGCTTTTTCACACTTTCCGAAGCCAATGAAGCATTGAAAACCATCCGACCCTTGATGGAAGAAGTGCAGTTAATTCGCCAGAAGATACTTGCCAGCCAGCCTGAAGCCTGGCCCGCCATTGAGAAGTCCGCAGGCAATGGGGGGAACAAGGCTCTTAGCGCAATGATCCAGGATTTCGAGCGGCTGGACGCGTTGATCCATCAGATCCTGGATACGGGTACACAGATCAAGGATATCAACAGCGGACTATTGGATTTCCCCGCCATGCGAAACGGGCGTGAAGTATATCTATGCTGGAAGTACGGGGAGGATGATATTGCCTTCTGGCATGAAGTAGAGGCGGGATTTGCTGGCAGGCAACCGATAGAAACCTTTTGATCACCAATTGGAGATATATGAACAAGGGAATTTTGTATGGTATCGGTGCGTATGCGCTTTGGGGATTCTTCCCGATCTATTGGAAGTTTTTGCACAATGTGCCTGCTTTGCAGCTGCTTGGTCATCGCATCAGTTGGTCGTTCGTTCTGTTGTTGATATATATTTTGGTCACAAAACAATGGGCGGGTTTTCGTGCTTACGCATTCAACAAGAAAGCACTTGGGATCTACTCCATTGCTGCTGTCCTGCTTTCCTTCAACTGGTTGATCTATGTTTGGGGCGTAAACGCTGGTTTTATTGTTGAGACCAGCCTGGGTTATTTCATCAACCCACTATTGAGCGTATTGTTGGGGGTTCTGTTTTTGCGCGAGCGGCTTCGTCCCATGCAATGGGTTCCCGTTGGGATTGCAGCGATTGGTGTTGGATATCTTACTTTTGTGTATGGTCGCCTGCCATGGATCGCCTTGTCGCTTGCATTCACATTCGGCTTTTACGGCTTTGTGAAGAAGCTTTCCCCATTGGGCTCGTTATACGGACTAACCCTGGAAACAGGTCTTGTGTTTCCCATGGCGTTGGTCTATCTTGCGTTCATGAATGCTGGCGGTACCGGTGCGTTCCTGCATGATGACACACTTGTGGATGTTTTGCTAATCGGTGGTGGAATCGTGACTACCGTTCCGCTCTTGATGTTTGCATCGGCGGCGAAGCAGATCCCGTTGACTGTGGTAGGTTTGTTGCAATACATTGCACCATCACTACAGTTCCTGATTGGCGTGTTCATTTATAAAGAGCCTTTCGATCGCGCACACCTGATTGGCTTTTCCATCGTTTGGACGGCGTTGATCATTTTCGCGGTGGAAAGTTATCTGGCGAACCGTGTACCTGCGCAACCGATTCCTGAACTGGGAGAAGGATAATGAAAACTCTATTCATCGGTGGCACCGGCATCATCAGCTCAGCATGTGCAGAACTTGCCATTGCATGCGGACATGAATTATTCGTTTTGAACAGGTCGGTCTCGACGAGGTATCCATTGCCCGAAGGCGTGACTCTGCTAACAGGCGACATCCACGCTGACGAAGCGCATCTTTGCTTGTTGATAGCAGGCCACCGTTTCGATGCGGTTGTGGACTACATTGCCTTTACCCCGAACGACATCGAACGCGACCTGGGCCTCTTTCGCAAAAAAACTGATCAATTTGTGTTCGTAAGTTCAGCCTCCGCGTATCAGAAGCCAGTTAAGAAGTATTTGATCACCGAAGAGACCCCACTCGAGAATCCGTATTGGGAATATTCACGTAACAAGATTGCTTGTGAGGATTCGTTGATTAGGGAATATCGAGAGAACGGTTTCCCTGTGACGATCATTCGCCCGTCGCACACATATGGGAATTCCCAGATCCCGTTTGCAGTTTCAAGTTGGCTTCAGCCGTGGACCGTGATCGACCGTATGAAACGTGGGAAGAAAGTGATTGTGCCTGGCGATGGTACTTCGCTTTGGGTGTTAACATGGAACGCTGATTTTGCCAAAGGATTGGTTGGGTTGCTTGGGAATGAAAAAGCCATTGGTGAGGCATTTCAGATCACATCGGATCAGGTTCTCAGCTGGAATCAAATCTATTTCGAAGCGTATCAGGCTTTGGGCTTAAGTCCGAACGTGGTTCATATCCCATCTGATTTTATTGCGCGTTTCGATGAAGATGCAGTGGGAAGTCTTATCGGTGATAAATCCAACAGCGTGGTGTTCGATAACAGCAAGATCAAAAGGTTTGTACCTGACTTCCATTGTGAAGTGGAATGGGCTGAGGGTGTCCGTCGTTCATTGGCGTGGTTCGAGGCGCATCCTGAGTTTCAAACAATTGACAATGATGCAAATGAATTATGGGATAAGATCATTGCGGCTTACGAGAAAGCATGGGTTTAGAGCCTGTTGCCATTCCATACTTGATGAAGTAATCGAATGAGTTTTCTGCGACAGATACTTTCCCCTCCTCGATTCGAAGACGATTCTGAGAGAACGCGTCAAGCTGAGTTCCTGCATTACATGACGCTGACCTTGATGGGCATCCTGCTCCTGTTGATGCTTTTCAATGCAGTGTTTGACCACTTTGCTATGGGAATTGCAAATGTGGTTCTTTTTGCATTATTACTGTCGCAGTTTCTTGCAAATGTCATGATCCGGCGCGGATATATCCGTGAAATGGGAATTCTATTGTTGCTCACCGGGTGGATTGGTTTGACATGGATCGCTGGCAGGGTGGAGGGTTTGCGCGACACGGCGATATTTGGGCATGTTGTGATCCTTATTGGCGCTGGTTTCCTGCTCGGTTGGCGTGCGGTGACCTTTTTCACTATTCTAAGCATGCTTGCAATCTGGGGCCTTGCTGTTCTTGAACAGCAAGGCATATTTTATCCGACGCTGGGGAATCCCTTCCGAATCGCGCTGGATCTTTCCGCAGGGTTTGTTCTTGTCTCCCTTGAGATATTATTTTTGGTCAATTCTCTTAAGAAATCCATTGAACGGACGAACAGGGAATATGCAGAACGCCTGCGGATCGAAGAGAAATTGTTCAATGAAAGGGAACATCTCAAGCTGGCATTGGACGCCTCGAAAATGGAGACGTGGGAATGGGACATCGAAACAGGAGCAGTTTCATGGTCCGATGGGATCGAAGCGCTGTTTGGGATGGAGAAGGATCAGTTCGATGGAAAGTACGAAACGTATTTGTCCTTGGTCCACCCAGATGACCTTCACGTTGTCCAAAACAGGATCGATCGAGCGCTTTCTAATGCAGACTATGATTATGTTGTGGAACATCGCATAACTACGTATAAAGGTGATGTACGATGGCTGGAAGGGCGTGGCAAAGTATACAGGAATGATGGGGGCAATCCTGTCCGCATGGCTGGCACGGTGGTGGATATCACGAACCGGAAACATACCGAAGCCGAACGTGAGCGCCTGATCCGTGAACTCGCAGAAAAGAACACAGAGTTGGAGCAGTTCACGTATACGGTTTCGCACGATCTAAAAGCACCCATCATTACCATCAAGGGTTTTCTTGGCTTTCTGCGTGAGGACGCTTACACAGGGAGGATGGATCGTATTGATAAAGATATTGACCGTATCACAGAAGCGACAAATAAGATGCATCGCCTGCTGAATGAACTGCTCGAACTCTCGCGCATCGGTCGTTTGATGGACCCTCCCCAACCCGTCCCGTTCCGTGAATTGGTGGACGAGGCTGTCGAAATATTGCAGGGACGCCTGAGTGAAACGCATGCTCATATCAAAATTGCCAACGACCTGCCGACTGTCTATGGTGACCGCCGCAGGCTTATTGAAGTTGTACAGAACCTGATCGACAATGCTGCAAAATTCTCAGCACAACAGCCCAATCCGGTGATCGAGATTGGTGTCGCTGGCTTTGAAAAAGGCATGCCTGTTTTCTTTATAGAAGATAATGGGATTGGAATTCCCTCCGAGCATCACGAGCGTATCTTCGGATTATTCAGCAAACTCGACCCGATGATGGAAGGGACAGGTGTGGGGCTGGCGCTGGTGAAACGCATTGTTGAATATCATGGCGGCAGGATCTGGGTCGAGAGTGCATCGTCCTTGCAGGGAGAAGCGCGGCAGGGGACAAAATTTTGTTTTACCTTGCCGCAGGCACAAACCTGATTGGGACAATCCTTCATCTCAAATATTCAGGGCGGATGTTTTGCAGTTTGGGTATAATTTGTCAAATTTAATCAAGGAGTTCCATAAAAATGAATTTTGCAATGTGGCGTAAAGCCCTCAATGTGATTCCCGAGGTCTCAAAGGCAGAATGGGATGAACTGGATGTCATCTCAAAGTGGCTGATCTCAACCCGTGCGGCTGTCCTCATTATGACCTTTATCTCAGCGGCTCTCGCTGGACTTTTTGCCTGGCGCGACGGATCGTTCAGTTTCGTGCCCTGGTTCGTCCTCACACTCGGACTCATCCTTGCCCATGCCAGCAACAACATTTTCAACGATTACACCGACTTTATAAAAGGCGTGGACAAGGACAATTACTTCCGCACGATCTATGGCGCCCAACCCATCGCCAGCGGGTTGATGTCCAAACGCCAGCACCTGACTTATTTTGCGGTCACTGGTTTGCTTGCGCTTGCCGCAGGGTCGTACCTGATCTTCATCAATGCCAGCGATCCCGTCATTTGGTTTCTTTTGGGTGCAGGTGCGTTCTTTGTCCTGTTCTATACCTGGCCTCTGAAATATATTGCGCTTGGTGAAATTGCCGTGTTATTGGTTTGGGGACCATTGATGATCGGCGGCGGTTACTATGTACTGGCTCACACCTGGAGTTGGGAAGTGATCATTGCCAGCCTGCCGTATGTGCTGGGCGTTACGACAGTCATCTTCGGTAAACATATTGACAAGTTCAACATCGACAAATCGAAGAAGATCTACACCCTGCCTGTCGTCATCGGCGAAAAGGCAGCGCGTTATTCCGTGCTGACAATGATGATCCTGCCGTATCTGTTCACATTCTATCTGATCGCCACGAAATTTTTCACACCGATCATGTTAATTGTTCTTCTTGCCATCCCGACCTTCCGGCAGGTATATCCTGCGCTTCTAAAACCCAAGCCAGAAACCCGTCCAGAAGGCTTCCCTGATGGACAAGGTGGGTGGCCCCTCTTCTTTGCGCCGTTGTCTTTTCAAAATAACCGTAAATTTGGTTCGCTGTTCATGTTTGGCTTGTTGATCGATGTAGCTCTGCGTTTGATCCTGCTGACACAGAACTTCTGGCGTTAGTTTGCCTTTCTGATATTGAACATCAAAACAGGAGCGGATGGAACTTCCGCTCCTGTTTTGTTTAATGTTTTGTGAAAAGGGATTTTCTCGAATGTTTTGGTTGTATAATTTTCCACAATTGGATTGCTTACAACGGCTCCTGCCGTTAGATTAATCATTAGGAGAGAATAATGCACATCAATTTTGCCATGTGGCGCAAAGCCTCATGGGAACTCATCAAGATGGATGACAAGAAAGAGTGGGACGCGCTCGATGTCATCTCCAAGTGGCTGATTGCCACCCGTTCGGCTGTTACCGCAGTCACGGTCTATTCCTGTATCATCGCAGGGATGCTTGCCTGGCGTGACGGCTACTTTGCCTGGCTTCCGTGGCTTATCACAACCATAGGCTTGTTCATTGCCCATGGCACGAACAACCTGCTCAACGACTACACCGACTTCTCGCGCGGCGTGGACAAGGATTACTACTTCCGCACGCAATATGGCGTCCACCCGCTTGTGCAGAACTTCTGGTCGAAGAGCAAACAGATCCAATGGTTCATCGTGAGCGGAGTGCTTGCCACACTGTCTGGCGTCTTTGCCTTGTTCTATACAAACTTCAACCCGGTCATCATTGGGTTGTTCGTGTTTGGCGCAGTTGTGCTTCTTGCATACACCTATCCATTGAAGTATTGGGGAGTGGGTGAGTTTGCCATCTTCCTCATCTGGGGACCCATCCTGATCGCAGGTGTGTATCTTGTTTTGGCGTACGGGAGCAACGGCGATATCAGCAATATCTGGACGGTTGCCCTGGCAGGCGTACCGTTCGGCTTGAGCGTTGCCAGCATCAACATCGGCAAACACATCGACAAAATGAAGGATGACCAGAAAAAAGGTGTTGGTACTTTCCCTGTTCGCGTGGGGCAGACCTTTGCCCGTTACACCACCATCTTTTCCATCCTTGTTGCATACGGCGTTGTGATCTACCTTGTGGCAACGGGGTACTTCTCCACATTCATGCTGCTGGTCTTGTTTGGCGTGGTGCGCGCCTTCTATGCTGTGGCAGTTTTATCCAAGCCGCGCCCCGATGCTGCACCTGAAGGTTTCGAAGTCTTTTGGCCCACCTGGTTCTCAGGTTTCTGCTTCTATCACAACCGCATGTTCGGCGGCATGTTCATCCTTGGCATCCTGCTCGATACCGTTTTCCGCAAGCTTCCCTTTGCCCTGCCTCTTTCGATCAACTGGCTCGGCGTGATTGCATTGGGTATCGGGGTAATCTACGCCCTTGTGCAAATGCAGATTGCCAAGTCGAAGAAAGCCGCGCAGTAAATCGTCATCGGTTCTGAATTTCAATATCCTCCACTTCCAACCATACGGGTTCGGGGTTCTCCAAAACTCCGAACCCGATTTTTCCTTCGGGGGTAAATGCTGCATATTGATTATCGATCCAGATGACCAGTCCCAACGGCGGATTCGGACTCACAGCCGACTCAAACACCTGAACCTTATCCACCTCCCAAACAACCCGCTTCTCTCCCCACTCCAGCCTGTATCTGTGCCATTGACGTGGATCCACATCCAATCTGATTCCATCCTCCGCAATGACTCGACTCATCAGCCGCCGCGTCACCTTCCGCGAAAAAGGAAGCGCCAGCCCCGCTAGCATCAACAGCGGATGAAACTTCGGTGAGCGGAATGTTTGCGCCAAAAATCCATTCCCTGCTGGTCGAGTAGAGCGAGTGCTTTTCTCGCTTGTATCGAGACCACTCGCGAATGAGAGGCAATTCTCCTCCGACGCCCCAAAGAACCAGAGCGCATTCGGCAGGGCAGGGAGGCGGAAAGGCTTGCCTCCATACCCAATGGACAGCCCGAATGGATCGTTCCACAGACCGAATCCCCAAGTTCCAGGGATGGAGTCGCTTGATGTACGGGCAGACAGACTGAGGCTTAGAGAGACGCGGTGAGGGAATTGCCGCCTTGCCATTAGCGCGTAATCATCAAGTTGCGCAACGCGATATTTGTCCGCTTTTCCAGCAGGGACAGTCAAAAGATATTGCGATGAATCTCTTGAAATTTCTTCCACACTCGCGGAAGGTGAGAAGTGCGGTTTTAGTTGCGTGTAAGCCATTTTCGACCCAGGACAAATACCCCAATGGCAACCCAAACAGCATTGAGACCTGTTGTTGCATAAGCGCCTAAAGCGAGTGTATATATAACGACCATGCACCCCGCAATAATATTCATGCCCTGATACATAAGTGAATCACCCTCGGTCTTCTTCGCAGAAACCAGTGCATACGCGAGCAGATACAGGATCGAACCCGTCCAGCCGAGGATGTTGATAAGGATGTTTGTGGACATGCTTGGATTATAAAAGAGACCCGATTTATGTGTTGAGTCTCTTTGTTCTTCTTGCTATGATTTTTCGTTCTGCTCCGGTGCGTGTGCCCTGTAATACTTCAAAAACCTCATCCCGTAGCCTTCCCGTCCGCGTAGGAGGTCAATGGCTTTGGCGGGTAGTCGATGAGCGTGTGGATGATTCTTTTTTTATGATTCTAATGGGAACCGAGTCTCTTGAAATGTTTTGAAATAACCCTGATTTTATATCCGCCATATATTGCCAGTGCTTTACGCTGATCATGCGAATATCGAGCAGAACGTCATATTTCAAGGCAATATCTGAACTAATGCTGCTGATAGCTTTTCTAAACTTCCAGTTATCGTCTGTCACAATAAGCAAGATGTCAATGTCTGAGTAGCGGTTTGAATCTCCTCGAACCTTGGAACCGAACAACGCGGCGCGCTGAATCTTATTACCGTACGCTTTACGAACGGCAGTCATAAACTCCCTGACAGCTTTTTTCTCTTTTGGAGGTAGGGCTACAGCAGATTTCGATTGCGTAACCATTTCTCTACTTCCTCAACAAACAACTGCGCCTGTTGTACCACGTCAACAACCTGTTCTTTTTCCAAGTGGTCAGACAATTCATAATCGCCTGTATGCCTGCTGGACATGATGTATTCGTAAACATCACTCCATTTCTTATCGAATTCCCCTGTCTTGATGAAGTACTGGCGGAACGCGGCAATTACCGCGCTATGCTTGCCGTAGGATTTCCCTTTTGAGTAGAGCAGGGCACTTGCGGCATAAAAAATGGCATAGTATGCCCGATTACAAGCAGAGCTGTAATAATCATTTCCAAGATTTGATCTAGCAACTTCGATCATCTCATAGGCATTTTTAATATAGAGTGTGTAGTTCTCTTTTGGATTTGCCATTTGATGCGATTATACAACATTACAAAAATCTCCGAAGGAAACTTCCCTCGGAGATTGACCTGCCTGCCAATTAATTAGGGTTTTTGAGATTCTTTTTCCGGCGCGTGCGCCCTGTAATACTTCAAATACCTCATCCCGTAGCCGTCCCGTCCGCGCAGGAGGTCAATGGCACGGATGGTGAGCGTGTACTTCATCGGGTCGGTGATTGCGCAGGTTGCGCCTGCACCGATGGCAAGACCCAAAAACGCGGTGTTGATCACATCACGCTCGGGCAAGCCAAATGAGACGTTACTCGCGCCGAGATTGACGTTGACTCCCAACTCACGTTTGACCAGTTCGATGGTGGTCAGGGTGGTTAAGCCAGCGTTGCTGTCCGCGCCGACTGTCATCACGAGCGGGTCAATGACGATGTCTTCGGCTGGGATGCCGAGTTTGCCTGCGCGTTCGACAATCTTTGCGGCTGCGGCAAGACGTACTTCGGGATCGTTGGAAATGCCCTCTTCACCAATGGTCAAACCGATGACTGCCGCGTTGTATTCCTTTACCAACGGTAGAACTGCTTCCAGCGACTTTTCCTCTCCGTTCACCGAGTTGATCAACACCCGCCCCTGCACGAGGGGGAGTGCTGCTGCCAGCGCTTTGGGGTTCGGTGTATCGAGACAAAGCGGGACGTCGAACTCGTCCACGAGCATCTTCACGATCTTTGGCAGATATTCCACGTCATCCGTGCCAGCCATGCCCACGTTGACATCGAGGATGTCCGCGCCGGCTTCGATCTGCTTGGTGGCAAGCTCACGCACGTAATCGAGATTGCCTTCCTGCAGCGCCGCCGCGAGTTTCTTGCGTCCCGTCGGGTTGATCTTTTCCCCGATCACCACAAACGGACCATCCGTGCTGATGGTTGCCTTTTTTGTTTTACTGCTGATGGTTGTTTTCATAACTTAATTCCCAACGCGCTGAGCGGAGTGATGAGCGCCCGTAGCGACGAACGTAGCCGAAGGGGCAGTGTTGAATGAAATCCTGTGTTTTACGCTTATATGCGCTTCGAATACACTTCGTTCCGTTCAGCGCGAGAGTTTATTCCTTCATCAAATTCTTCGCGGCATTGACCGCGCCGATGGCGTCTTCGCTATAGCCGTCGGCTTCGATCTTCTGTACCCAGTCACTGGTCACAGGCGCGCCGCCGACCATGACACGGGTTTTGTTGCGCATGCCCTTCTTGTCCATGGCTTCGATGACTTCCTTCTGCCTGACCATGGTCGTGGTGAGTAAGGCGCTCAAACCGACGATGTCCGCGCCAACTTCCTCCACCTTTGCCATGATCTTGTCCGCGGGAACGTTGACGCCCAGATCATACACTTCGAAACCCGCCGCGGTCAACATCGTACCGACAAGTGATTTGCCAATCTCATGGATGTCACCTTCAACGGTCGCCAACACAACCTTGCCGAGGATCTCGCGCGTAGTGCCTGCCTTCTTAAGTTCGGGCTCCAGCACGGCAATGGCGGCTTTCATCGCTTCACCCGCCATCACCAGTTCAGGCAAAAACACATTGCCACAGGCGAAACTATCGCCTACGTTGTTCACCCCGGGCATAAATCCCTTTGTGATGGCTTCCAATGGATCCATTCCTGCATCCACGGCTTGTTTTGCCAAATCTGCGGCAACATCCTCTTCCCCGTCAATGATGCTTTGTGCCATCGCTTTCAAAAGTTCTTCAGACATATAAGCCTCCTAAATGAATTTAATTATGCCAATTTTTTATCGGCGTTTGCCAGTATTTCTTCAAGTTTTCCAGCGATGTCCTCAGGCAGTGGGTCCTGTATCGGCTCGGCTAGGATTTCCTCAACCCGTTTGCGTGCATTCGAGTATAACCCCGGTTTGCCCAGTTTATTCCACTGTTCGAGTGTATGCCTGTCAAGCAATCCTGAAAAATATAACTCGCCACTACGGGCCAGGTTTCGCGTGGATCGGCGTGTCAGGAAGTTTCCGCCCGGTCCGAGCTTAAGTATATCCTCTGTCAGGACTTTCTCGGGACTGACATCCACACCCTGGAAGACCCGTTCACAGAAATGAGCAATCTCGTTATCGACCACAATCTGTTCAAGGATGAGAAGCTGGTCGCTCTCCACGGAGCCGAATCCTACCAGGATGTCTGATCCTGCCAGAACTGGCGCAATGGATGTGACCATTTTTTCGAGAACGGCATCGGGACCGGCTTCTCGCGCATCGGCGGTGCATCCAGCCGAGGTCGAGGGAAGACCGTAGAAACGTCCCATTTCAGCCAGAGCCGCAGACATGAGTCCCATTTCGGGAGTCCCACCCATGAAGGCTCCATTCCGTAGATCCATCGTGCCTGTGGCACTGCTGTAAATGACAGGACGTCCCGGGTGGGCGAGTTGATACACAATGATGGTGGAGAGCGCTTCAGCGTTTGCCACGCAGATGTTGCCAAAGAGCGAGACGGGACCTGTGGTGCCGGTGACAGGCATCGGCAGCGCCATGACCGGCAGGTCGAGCGCGCCGAGTTCGATGTATGCATCCATCATCGGACCGTCGTGCATGAGCGGCGCGACCGGGCAGTAGATTAACGAATAAGCGTGCCGCTTGCAGACTTCGTCTTCGCTGCCCATCACCGCGATCAAGCCTTCTACGAGATATGGCACTTGTTCGACATTATGCACCTCGTGTTGTCCATGCTTGGACGTGTTCACGAACATCGAGAAAAACTCATGCAATGGACGCGTACCTGCGGGTTTATCTTCAGCAGAAACTGGTGCCCATGCCATCACGCCCATGTCCATGGCCTGAAAGATGCGCAAACCGCGCGCGTTGTCAGCATCTGTACCATAGCGATGTTCACCGGTTTGAAAATCCTGGGCAAACGCGGCAGTTCCATCCAGCGCATACCGTGATACTGGCGATGGCAATGGATAATCGTGTTCCTGATTTCTTGCCCCAAGCACAAACGATTTCGGCGCAGCGCTCAGTGCCTGTGTCACCACTTCATGGGGAATTTGAGCGATCTTCCTGTCCCAATCCACGCGCGCGCCGTTCGCATCTAGAAGCTTGAGCGCTTTCTCGCTGTGGTATAGCACGCCTGCTTCATTGAGGATCCGCAATGTCTCCTGATGAACTCGTTGTTTTTCATTATCAGATAATAATTGACTCTTGAAACGCATAAGTAATTTATCCTTTTGATGATTTGGATTTCGATTCCTTTCGTGCTCTCTGTTCGATCTTTTCAAGTTCCTTCTCAACATCTGATTCCAGAGGGAGAGGTTTGTGTGTGGCGAGGATCTCTTTTGCCCATTCGTTCAATTCTTCAATGAGTGTTGGCTTGCCGGATGCCTCCCAGGCCTCGTAGGTCAGGTTGCTGTCAAAGTCGCTGATGTACAATTCTCCGCTTCGCATTGCCTTGAGAGTGGAACTGCGTCCCAGAAAATTCCCGCCATGACCCACAGCTGCAAGGTCGATTTCCAGCCATTCGTTGGTGCTGGCGTTGATGCCATCGGAAAGCCTGTCTGACCTGCGGAAGATCTCCACATCGATCAACAATTGCTCATAACTAAGGAACATCGAGCCGCCCAGTTGACCGGGTCCTACCAACAGATCGGGCCAGGCGAGGATGGATACTGCCCAGTTCATCGCGCGTTCATACGAGGTGCGCGCGCCCGGCAGGTAATGTCCACTGCTCCCGGCGGATGCCAGAACAGGCAGTCCATAATAACGTGCGATTTCCGTAACTGCCGCGCCAAGCAGACCATGCTCCACTTCACTGCCAGTAAAGCGCCCGGAGTGAGGGTCCATGATCGAGGGGCAGGGTGAGTAGATGGCAGGCGTTCCCGGCTCTGCGGCTTCCACCAAACACAACATGGCAAGTGTCTCACAATTCGCAAGCAACAACGTTGAGATCAAGCTCCCCGGCGCAGTGCCGCCCATCATGGGCATTGGCATGATCGCGACAGGGATGTCCCAGCCGATGGTTTCGAGAAACGCATCCGTATGCGGACCTTCCAACACGAGCGGCGAAGCGGGAGTCAACAGAAATGACATTGGGTGCGCGCGCTTTACTTCCTCCTTACCTCCATACACTGTTCCCAGCACTTCCAGCATCCAGCGCGTCTCTTCCGGCGTGTGTGTTACATCCTGAATGTGCTTCGAGAAATTACGCACCATGTTGCGCCAGTACATCACGAAGTCCCCGATCGAATCGGCTGCGAAGGTCGGCTCCACCATGGACCAATACACGCCGATCTCATCCAGCGAATCGATCATGCGTGTGGCATTCAGCCAGTCGTCAAATCCCGCCACATGACGTTCGCCTGTCAAACCATCCACCACATAGGTTGCCGCGCCGTCTGCCAGCAATGTGCACTTCCCATCGTTGACCTTGAATTCCCAGCCTGGTCTCCTCCCGCCAAGCGAGAATTTTTTTGTAGTGACCTTGAGCGTCTCTTCGATCATCGAACGCGGGAAGCGCACGATCTTCGTTTTGTTGTCCACGTCTGCGCCGGCACTTTTCAGTATCTTGCGTGCCTTGGCAGAATCCACGCGCACACCTGTCGTTGCCAGCACCGACATGCTTCTTTCGTGAACTTGTATTAGTTCAGCTTCTGATAGAACTCTTAATGCTGTCTCCATATATACTTCCTCGGATGTGAAAAAATTTTGCAATACAAACTGGTTTGAGAGAAAGTGTTCACATCCCAGAACTAGAATATTGAACCAGTTTGGTCATGGGTATGCGGCGGCTATTCTTTCCGCCAAAATCTCTAACGCCGGGGAGGAGTCTAGATGTCCAAACCGAAACCCGCTCCCGGAGTAAGAGGAACTTCGCTCATTGCGAACCTCCGATCTCCCGGTCTGCCGCTGCCAGGATGCGGGTGAGTTCAGCCTGTTGGGCGGCATCCAACGGCTGTGGATGATGGTTGGACAGGATCCAATCCACCTTTTCGCGGGCGACCTCAACCGGATCACGCATCTTTCCGGAGGGGTCAGCCTGCTCTGTCAACTCGGAATATTTCCTACGCTGCAGGTTTTCTCTCGTATGTCGGTGCTTGAGGAACAATCCGCGCGGACCAACTTGTTTGATCACATCGAGCGCCATCTCTGCGCGGCTGACATGCAACCCTGCGACCTCCAGGCGCACGCGATGGTAGATATCGCTATCCAGCACGATTTCCTCCGGGTAGAGCAGTGTGCAGGATTCGACCAAACCAAGCCCGCTGCCGGTTTCGGCACCTGCCAATGCGCATAACATCAATGACGTGGCTGCTTCGCCTGCGGTCTGCCAACCTGGCACTTTTCCATCTGTACCGAATACTCCTGCAAGCGATGGGACTCCCCAATGGTGAGCCATCTCCACGCCGATGGGATAGAACAGTGTCCCTTCCATGGCAGTCCCTAGAAACCCGCCGGTGCGCCGATGCATGACACCCGGCATAAAGGAATGGTACATCGAGGTGCCCGGATATGCCATTTGGAGCAAAACCATTGCAGAGACGATCTCCGCATCGGCAGCGACAACTGTCCCAGCCAAAGTGGCGGGTCCCGTTGAACCAACATTCGCCATGGACATGAATCCAACAGGCAAACCTGCTTCTGCAAATTGCAACGCAGACTCCATGCCTTCTTTGTCTTGTCCGAGCGGGGCGATGCAGCATACAAGAAGCGACAATGGTGGGCGCTTGCGCATGGTTTCGTCATCGCCTGCGATCACACGTGCCATCTCCACCGCATATTTGCCAAGCTCTTCGCCTGTCACGGTTTCAGATTGAATATGTTTGACCGTGTTATTGAAGCATGCCTCCAGTTCGTGAAGCGGTGCTGTCGCAGGATGATCCTGTGCGCTGACGATGGGCCAGTAAAAGCCAATGGATGACAGGCAATCGGCAACGCGTGCCATTTTGGCAACGTCATCTTTGCAGGATGGACGGCGTTCACGGGTGGTGAAATCTATCGTTTCGACACCGCTTCCATCTGTGGCGCAGTATAAGCCTGTGCCGTCAAGATGAATATCGTGGGCAGGGGAGCGGGCGCCCATGTCGTAGTAGCGAGGGGCTGTTGAAAGAGAAGCAGTGACCAGGTCCGGTTTGAGGCGGACGATCTGGTTCTCAAAATCCACATCTGCGCCGTGATCCGCGTAAATCTTTAAACATTTTTCAGAGGGACAATGCACACCGGTTTCAGCCAGGATTTCGAGAGTCCCATTTGCGAGGGTTTGAATCTGCCCTTCATCCACCACGTGGAAATGCTCACGCGGCTTGATTGGTTGGAGCAGTGGTGTCTCGCTGAACATTATCCGAGCTCCTTCCCCGCCGCGGCAAGGAGGCGGTCGATCTCGGCTTGTTGGGCGTTTTCAAGCGGCTCGGGTTTGTGATTCTCAATAATATTCTTCACATGTTCACGCGCCACTTCATGCGGGTCACGGTATTTACTGTTGGAGTCGAGTTCATGTGTTACGCCGCGCACAAGCGATGTGCGGATGTGTTTGCGTGTGTGCTTTTGCGCAAGGAAGTGACCGCCGGGGCCAACCGCGCGGATGGCATCCATGGCGAGCGTTTCATCGTTGACATCCATGCGCATGAGATAGGAACGGGCGCGTTGATAAAGATCGTTATCGAGGATGATCTGTTCGGGATAGAGGCGTGTGTAGGTGCGGGCAAGCCCCATACCTGTGACGATCTCCGGGCTGGTTAGTCCGGCAAGCAACGGGTCAAGTGCGGGTTCGGCGGCGGATTGCCATGTGGCGGTTTCGACCGAGTCGGTTCCGTAGCAGGCTCCGAGCGAAGGCATGCCCCAATGGTGTGCCATTTCCACAACGCCGTAACGCCCGCGTGCATCGCGTGCATAACTGACGTAACTGCCCGTCCGCGGATCTGCCCAGGCTTGCATGATGGAGTGCCCAACCGGAGCGCCCGGCGCAATCAATTGAAGCAGTACGGTGGCGCTGATGATCTCTGCATCGCCCATTGCAAGGGCGCCTGCATGTGTGGCAGGAGCGGTGGTCCCAAGACATGGCATGGAAAGGAAGACCACGGGGACCCCGGCTTTTGCCATAATCATCGCACCTTCGATCCCGGGTTCATCCTGGATCA
The DNA here is from genome assembly GCA_964436455.1 of uncultured Anaerolinea sp. Taxonomy (GTDB): domain Bacteria; phylum Chloroflexota; class Anaerolineae; order Anaerolineales; family Villigracilaceae; genus Defluviilinea. The sequence goes on from CAYTDB010000069.1 coordinate 17,178, forward strand.
GAGGCGAGATGGTGCAAACGACCAATGAAAGCGGCGGGCGTTTGCGAAGTTCTTCCCTGCTGCCTGCGACGACGGTTGCCATTTCTATGGCATACTGACATTCGCGTTCCCCCATGATGGTTTCTGATTGTATATGCTTGACAGAGTTGTTCCAGATCGCATCCAACTCGTGCAGGATGGAGGTGCGCCCGTAATCCTGTGCGCTGACCATGGGCCAGATGAACCCGATGGAGGGCAGGTAATCGGCAACGCGTGCCATCATGCCGACATCTGCCTTGGTTGACGGGCGGATCGTGCCGGTTTCGAGTTCGCAGACCTGCACGCCGCATCCATCTGTGGTGAAGTAGGTGGTGCCGTCCTGTAGTTGCAGGTCGTATTCGGGAGCACGCGCTCCCATGACAAAAAAACGCGGCACGGTTTTCATCGCGTTGAAAACCATGTCGCGTTTTATCTTTACGATCTGAGACTCGTGTTCCACCTGCGCACCGTGTTCTGCGAACGCACGCAGGGCTTTCTCCGAAGGAAACTTGACACCAACATTCTCGAGAATGTCTAATGTGGCTTCCTGAAGCTGGTCCAACTGCTCATCGGTTAAGTACTGGAGCCGATAGGCAGAACGGATCGGCTCTAGTGGGGGCCGTTGGCCGTTCATACTGTACTCCTTTGTGCCGCTTCGCGCGGCAGATTTAATTTTCACGAGGGGTGGATGCGGGATCCGCCCCTCGTTTCTAAATATGGTTTAATGTTTGCCCGAGGTTTCAAATACCTTGTGCGGGTCGAATGCATCCCTTAAGCCGTCTCCTATATAGTTTACCGATATGATCGCGAAGAAGATCATCAACCCGGGGAAGATCGCCAGCCAGGGATACTTGGTAAAATTCTCCTGTGCGTTGCTGAGCAGGTTGCCCCATGATGGGGTGGGAGGCTGGATGCCAAACCCGAGGAAACTCAAGCCGGATTCTTCAATGATTGCATAACCCAATTCCAGTGTGGCTTCGACGATGATGGGTCCGATGGAATTGGGCAGAATGTGATTGGCGATAATTCGAAAGTCAGATCCGCCCAGGGCGCGTGTGGCAGCTACAAAGTCCATTTCGCGAAGCGTGAGGAAGATGGCGCGCACGAGTCGGGCGAAGGTCATCCAGGAGAGTATCCCGATGACCAGGGCGATCGTCAACATGCTGTTACTCTCAAAGAGTGGAAAATCGACCTCCCTGAGTATGGCGCTGAGCAGGATCAATACAAGCAACGCTGGCAGTGAGAGGAATGTATCCGTGATGCGCATCAGGACGCTATCAAGCCAGCCGCCGTAATATCCTGCAAGCGCTCCTGTTGGAACGCCGATGGATAGCGAGATGACAACCACCAACAAACCAACAGTGAGTGAAATGCGACCGCCATAGAGCACACGAGTCATCAGGTCGCGCCCGAGCGCGTCTGTCCCCATGGGGTGTGACAGCGATGGTGGCTGCAAACGCTCAGTCATGGATGATGCTTCGGGATCGTATGGCGAAAGCGGGACGAGAATGACCGCAGTGGCCAGCAGTGCTAAGATGAAGATGCCTACAATCGCACCCGGATGTTTGCGGAACCTCTTCCAGATGATGGAAGCCATGCTTACATCTTGTGCTGTGATGTTTGATGTGGTCTGTGTAAGATCGGTCATGGCTCACTCGTAACGGACGCGCGGATCAAGGAAACCGTAGAGCAGGTCCGCGAGCAGGTTTGAGAGGATGATGAACGCCGCGCCGATGATCAGGACTGCCATAAGCACCGGGTAATCGCGTTGTTGCGCGGCTGTGTAGTACAGTCGTCCCATGCCGGGCCACGAGAAAAGGATCTCCACGAAAACAGCGCCTCCAAAGATCGTGGGAAGATCCAATGCCAGCATGGTGACGATGGGTATCAGCGCATTGCGTAACGCATGCTTGTACAGCACCATGCGGTTGGGAAGCCCCTTGGCGCGGGCAGTGCGGAGGTAATCCTTGTGGATCACCTCCAGCATGCTCGAACGCAGAAAGCGTGAGTACCACGCGATCCATCCCAGCGCGCCCGTGATGACCGGCAGGATCAAATGGACAATGCGGTCTCCCAGATGGAACCCGATCACGTTGACGGATTGGATCCCACCTGGGGGTAACAGTGGTTCACCTGTGAATGGATTCTTAAGCCAGGCATAGAAGATCAATATCAGGAGCAGCCCCAGCCAGAATTCAGGAATTGCCTGCCCGGCAAAAGAGAAGGTTGTAACGGTGATATCAAAGGTGGAATACTGGCGAAGAGCAGAGATGATGCCGATGGGTATGGCGATCATCAAAGCCACAAGCATGGTGACGGACATCAGGTAAATGGTATTGGGAAGACGCTGACCGATCTCAACCAGAACAGGCTGACGCGTGCGGAAGGAGAATCCGAAATCACCGCGTAAAATGCCCTGACGTGTTCCGTAACCGTCTTCGATGCCATCACCATCTGAATCCACCTTCATCCAGTCATTTCCCACCAGCCAGATGATATATTGTGTTGGAAGCGGCTTGTCCAATCCGAACTGCCGCTTTAACAATTCCACTTTTTCCGGACGGATATGGCGGCTCCGCCCCTGACCGGCAAGTGGGCCGCCCGGCGCAAGATTGACCAGCGCGAAGAGCAGAATGCTGAGTAGGAAGAGCAGACCAACGGTCTGTATCAGGCGCCGGGTGATATAGGTCGTCATCTTATTACTTTGCGAGTGTCCAGTCTGCGACGTTCCACGTCACAATATCGTTGGTTGTGGACTGAACTCCCTGCAGGCGGACAGTGTGTGCATCCGCGTTGATGGTAGTGAAGAGTAGTGCCTCGGGCAGTTCATCTTCAAGGATGGCTGCCATCTGGCAGAAGAGGTCCTTGCGGTAATCTTCATCCAGTGTGTATGCCTCATCAAGCAGGGCATCGAAGTCATAGTTGATCCAATCACCATAGTTATATCCATAATCTGGGATTGCGGATTCTGAATAATAGTACCAATAGAGGTAATCTGTAGGATCGGTACCAGCATACCCGTCGTCATAGATGTCCATGTCGAAGTTGCCGCTTTGTTCGATGCCACCGTCTTCAGATGATGCCCAGAGCACACTGCCTTCCACAATGCCAAGGCTGGTTGAGATGCCGATCTGTTTCAGTTCTTCGGCGATGAATTGCTGGGTATTGTTCAAAGCTTCGCCGTATTCGGCATAGGTGAGAAATTCCATTTCCATTTTGTAACCGTCAGGTGCACCGGTACTACAGCCGTTGCATTCTCGGATGCCGTCACCATCTGTATCGGTCCATCCGGAGGATTCCAACAAAGATTTAGCGCCTTCAATATCGAACACAGGACGCGGAACACTGCATTCATATGGCGGGCGGAAGAATTCCGTCCATGCGGGCTGGGCGTAGCCGAGGAAGAATTCCTTCGAGATGGTGTCCACATCAATTGCCATGCGGATGGCACGGCGGACATTGACATCCGAGAGAATCGGATGCGGTGTTTCGACGGGGTCATTTGTGCCTTTGGCAGAAAGGTTAAAGTACAGGCGCATCACCCAGCGGTTATAAGGGCTTATACTGACCTCTACATTTGGCTCATCCTGCAGGTCTGCGATCATGGGTTCAGTTGTCCACATATCGAGATCGGCATCGCCATTGATTAACATCTGTTTACGGACAGCTTCATCCGGCACAATGCGGACGGTGATCGTCCCAATAGCAGGTTTACCATCTTCATAATAGTTATCATTTTTCACGAAGGTCATGTGGTCTCCGTTGACCCACTCTTTTAGAATGTACGGACCATTGCTCAACGGTGTTCGTGCACAATCCCAAGAGGTAAAACCCTGTGACGCATCACAGTAGTGTTCAGGCCATATTACGACCTGTTCGCCGCCAAATTGGGTCAGGTAACCGGGGTATATGCCGTTGTAATATATAGTAAAGCTATAATCGTCCACCTTCTCTACACTGTCGATGTAGTCACTGCCCGGGATCCACGCGCCCAGTTCCGGGTCTACAATGGCTTCGTAGGTGAATATTACATCGTCGGCAGTTACAGGCTCACCATCCGCCCATTTCACATCCTGGCGCATCTTCCATGTTACGGTCATGGTCCAATTTTCTTCATCGAAAACCACACCGCCATTTTCCTCCGTTGGCAGTTCTGCGGCCAACTCGGGGTATACATTCCCGTTGGGATCAATATCAGACAGGCCAAGCATGACCAGTTCCATGACTAGGTAGTCATATCCTGTATCAGCCATAAGTGGGTTAAACGAAGGGGGATCTTCTGGTATGATGATCACGATCCCCTCATCAGCCGTAGTGGCTGGTGCACATGCAAACAAGCTGAAAACCAGCACGCCTATCACAAGGACAGGTATTGCCTTCCTTAGCGTTGAGAACATTTCTCCTCCTTAGATTAGATTTGGTTTATTCAAACCAGCTGGGGCGCTGCACTAATGTAATTATGTCACATTTTTTTCGATTGGTCATGTGATTTTTGTCCCAAAATTTTTTCTTGATAAATTGGTCTGACAAATTGGAAAC
>CAYTDB010000069.1:21834-25928 GCA_964436455.1 uncultured Anaerolinea sp.
TGTGATTTTTGTCCCAAAATTTTTTCTTGATAAATTGGTCTGACAAATTGGAAACTTTACAAGCAATATCTCCCGTGCTACACTGACGCACTATGAGAACCGTATTTTGGGAAGACAGCCAACTCAGAATGATAGACCAGCGCATTTTGCCGGGTCGGTTTGAGGTGCTTTCCTATTATGATCACAAATCTGTTGCGCAAGCAATTACGGATATGGTCGTGCGCGGCGCTCCTGCCATTGGATCTGCCGCCGGGTTCGGCCTTGCCCTTGCTGGATTTGAATCCGCTTCCACCTCGACCGAGGACCTGCTTGCCGAGCTGCAAGCTGCTGCCAACACCTTGAAAAACGCACGTCCGACAGCTGTGAATCTCGCGTGGGCGGTTGATCGAGTGATGGGCGTGGTCGGAATGAAGAAAGAGGAAAGAAGCGCTGACGAAATTCGTCAACTTGTTCTCGAAGAAGCCCAACGTATCGCTGACGAGGATGTGGAGATCAACAAACGCATGGCAGAGCATGGCGCGGCTCTCATCAACGACGGCGATACAATCATCCATCACTGCAATACGGGGGCTCTTGCAACAGTGGATTGGGGCACTGCGCTCGGCGTCATCCGTACAGCGCATGAGCAGGGAAAGCAGGTTCATGTACTCGTGGATGAGACTCGTCCGCGTTTGCAGGGAGCACGTCTTACCGCCTGGGAACTTGAACAATACGGCATCCCTTATGAGATCATCAGTGATAACACAGCCGGATATTTTCTCAAAGCAGGCAAGGTACAAAAATGTTTCGTCGGCTCAGATCGCACCGCCGCCAACGGTGATGTGGCAAACAAGATCGGCACGTATATGCTCGCCCTTGCCGCGCACGACAACAGCGTACCGTTCTATCCTGTTGTCCCCACCTCCACCATTGACCTTTCGCTTTCGCATGGCGATTTGATCCCCATCGAGGAGCGTAATCCGCAGGAGGTGCTCGGATTGGAATTTATGGGTGAACGCGTGGCTCCGCAGAACGCCAAAGCCCGTAACATTGCTTTCGACGTTACTCCCAATCGACTTGTCACTGCCATTGTGACCGAGAAGGGTGTTGTCTATCCGCCATTTGAGGTCAACCTAAGAAAAGCTGTTCTTGGAGAATAATTGCCATTATGCTATTTCAACCCCTCCCACCAACACGATATGACCTGCGATTTTTCATTGGAGATATTCCCGTCCGGGTGCATCCATTATTCTGGTTGATCGTGCTCTTGCTTGGATCTTCCGGCGCCCTGATCGATATTCCCATCTGGATCATCGTTGTGTTCATCTCCATTCTCATCCACGAATTGGGACATGCGCTGGCATTCCGTTTTTATGGCATCCGTTCACATATCCTGCTTCATGCCATGGGCGGTTTGACCATTCCTGAATCTGCTCCTTGGGGTTCGGGCTGGGCGAGTGTTTCACCAAGCCCGAAACAGGAGATCGTCATTTCCCTTGCCGGTCCATTTGCTGGGTTCTTGTTTGCGATCATCGTCATGGCTATAGTCATCTTTACTGGGGGGACGCTTCACACAAGTATGTTGTTCGGCTTCATCCCTCTGCCATTGACAGCTATTTTGGGTGGACAGGTGTTGAGTATCTTTCTCACCATGCTTTTGTTCGTCAATATCTTTTGGGGGATCTTTAACCTTTTGCCAGTGTTCCCTCTCGATGGCGGGCAGGTGACCAGGAATTTTCTCGTCCAGTATGATCCTTACGATGGAGCCCGCAAGTCGATCTGGCTCTCGGTCATTGCAGGCGGATTGATCGCTCTGTACGGCTTTCTGGTGATGAGAAGCGTATACATAGCTCTCCTGTTTGGACTGCTTGCCTTCCAAAGCTATCAGTCTTTGCAGCGACGCTATTAATTTTGTAATCCGATTTTCTAGACAATGGGGGCATCGCGTGATAAACTTTTTCCCGCACAAAACTGGCGTGACGCTCAGCGTCACGCCTTTTAGTGTGAATACATATTATGTCATTGCGAGCCCGAAGGGCGAAGCAAACTCAATGTAACCTACAATGACGAGATTGCTTCGGACTGACGCCCTCGCAATAACATGAGGAAATCAATGGACATTCTTCTTACCGGCTCTGTAGCATACGATTACCTGATGACCTTCCCCGGTCATTTCAAGGAACAGATCCTGCCCGAAAGACTTGAATCGATCAGTCTTTCTTTTTTGGTTGAATCCATGTCGAAACAGCGCGGCGGCATTGCGCCGAATATCGCCTACACCATGGCTTTGCTTGGCGAACGTCCGCGTGTAATGGCGACCGTGGGTGAAGATTTTGGGGAATATCGCGACTGGCTCGAATCCAAAGGCGTGGACACTTCCTTGATGAAAGTTGTCCCCGGCTTGTTCACCGCTTCGTTCTTTGCGACAACGGACCGGATCTCTGCCCAAATTGCCACTTTTTACCCCGGAGCGATGGCACACTCAGCAACACAATCCCTGAAAGAGCTGGATAAGAAACCGGATCTGGTGATTGTCTCCCCGTCCGCGCCGGATGCGATGATGAAGTTCCCGGCAGAATGTCGTGAGTTGGGGATCCCGTATCTGTATGACCCAAGCCAACAGGTTCTGCGTCTCGAAGGCAACGAATTGGCACGTGACATGGAAGGGGCACAATTCCTGTTCTGCAACGATTATGAGTTCGGATTGATCTCCAAGAAGACAGGTTGGAGCCTCGACCAGATGCTTGAGCATGTCAAAGTGTTGATCATCACCCGCGGGAAGGATGGCGCAGATCTCTACGTCGGAGGTGACGCGGTGCACATTCCAACCGTCCCTGAAGATAAGATCATCGATCCCACCGGCGTGGGCGATGCCTTTCGCGGCGGTTTCCTTGCTGGTTATTCACGCGGCTTCGACTGGAAATTGTGCGGCGAGATCGGTTCACTGGCGGCGGTCTATTGCCTGGAGCAGAACGGAACGCAAAGCCACAGTTACACAAGAAAAGAGTTTGTCGAACGCTTCAGAAAGCATTTCGACGATGGCGGCAAGTTGGATCAGATTTTGTAAAACAATCCTGTTGGTCGAGTAGCCGAGAAGTGGTATATCGAGACCAATATGTAAACAAAATAATTTTAGTAATATGGTGGTCTCGATATAGGCTTTGCCACACTCGACCACCAAAGTAGGAAAACAATAAAGGAGCAATATAAATGAGCAATTACGATATCAAAGACATCAACCAGGCTGAAGGCGGACGCCGCCGCATGGATTGGGCGGAACGCGAGATGCCCGTCCTGCGACAGATCCGCGAGCGCTTTAAGAAGGAAAAGCCTCTCAAGGGTTTGCGTGTTTCAGCGTGTCTGCATGTGACCACCGAGACCGCCAACCTGATGTGGACTTTGCAGGAAGGCGGCGCGGACATCGTCCTTACCGCATCCAACCCGCTTTCCACGCAGGATGATGTCGCTGCGGCATTGGTGAACCAGTTCGAGATTCCCACCTACGCGATCAAGGGTGAAGACAACGTCACTTATTACAAACACATCCGCGCCGCGTTGGAACACCAGCCGCACATGACGATGGATGACGGCGCAGACCTTGTTTCCTCCCTGTTCTTTATTGAAATGGGACGTTTCGAGAAGCTTGAGCCTTCCCTCGCTTCCTGGGCAAAGGGACTTGGCGATGAAGCGCGCAAGAAGATGCTTGCGAATGTCATTGGCGGCACCGAAGAGACCACCACGGGTGTTATCCGCCTCAAAGCAATGGAAACGGACAAGGTCTTGAAGTTCCCGGTCATCGCCGTGAACGATGCCTTGACCAAACACCTTTTCGACAACCGCTATGGCACGGGTCAATCGACCATTGACGGCATTATCCGCGCGACAAACGTCCTGTTGGCTGGAAAGAATTTTGTTGTGGCAGGTTACGGGTGGTGCGGACGCGGTCTTGCCTCCCGTGCACGCGGCATGGGAGCACAGGTCATTGTCACAGAGGTCGATCCTATGAAGGCGCTCGAAGCGGTCATGGACGGCTATCAGGTCATGCCGATGGAATCCGCAGCGAAGATCGGCGATTTCTTTTGCACACTCACCGGTGACATCAATGTGGTCGACAA
>CAYTDB010000070.1:0-25619 GCA_964436455.1 uncultured Anaerolinea sp.
TATGCTGGCGGCGTTCCTGCTGGCGCAATTGGAGGAACGCGGACAGATCCAGTCCTCACGCCAACAAATCTGGGAAACCTACTACAAGGAACTTGGCGCATGGGCGGAGGAAAACCAGGTGCAGATGCCATACGTCCCAGCGCATTGTGAACAGACCTATCACATGTTTTATCTGCTCTTCCCCAGTCTCGAAAAGCGCCAGGCGGCAATCTCCTATTTGAAGGAGCACGGTATTCAAGCCGCTTTCCATTACCTGCCGCTTCACCTTTCGCCGATGGGTGAAAAATATGGCGGCAAGGCGGGCGACTACCCCATTACCGAAAGGGTCAGCGATCAACTCCTGCGTCTTCCGTTTTATACAAATATGGAGGAGGGGGATCAGATGCGTGTGATTGAGGCGCTCAAGGATTTCTCCGTTCAATAGATGAAAATCATTCAGCCTGTGTATATCGCCCTATGTCAACTACTTGCAGACAGTTGAAGCATATTTTGACACTGTTATATGCCAACGGCTTTATCCCGTTACCGAAGTAGGTCTTGTCTTTTGAGAATCTCTTGATTGCACATCAGGCAAAAACCATATAGTGGACGGGGTACTTCATATAATACCCACGGTCACACACCTGCCTTGGCGGGCGGTGCCAGGGAATTGCGCTTTCCGCCTTCTCAAAAAGCGAAATTTGTGACCGCGTGCGGTGTACCATATCCGTAGCTGGCACAGGAAAACACATCAATGAAAACCAATCAATATATCTGGGAGAAGTATAAATTATGAGTAATGTTCTGGTAACAGGTGGTGCAGGCTTCATCGGTTCGCATGTCGCGGAGGAGTTGATCGAGCGCGGACATCAGGTGGTCGTGCTGGACGACCTGAGCGGCGGTTTCATGGATAATCTGGTGCCGGGCGCGCAGTTCGTGCAGGGCAGTATCACAGATCATGAATTGATTGACCGCCTATTCGACGAGCATACATTCGAGTATGTCTTCCATCTGGCAGCGTACGCGGCAGAGGGCTTGAGCCATTTCATCAAACGCTTCAATTACAACAACAACCTGATCGGGAGTGTAAACCTGATCAATGCGTCGGTCAATACGGGTGTGAAGTGCTTCGTGTTTACCTCCTCGATTGCCATCTATGGTGCCAGCCCGGAACTGCCCATGACCGAGGAAACGCTCCCGCATCCTGAAGATCCCTACGGGATTGCCAAACTGGCGGTGGAGCAGGAACTGCAGGTGTGCAAGGAAATGTTCGGACTCGATTACATCATCTTCCGTCCGCATAACGTGTACGGTGAGCGCCAGAACATCGGCGACAAATATCGTAACGTGGTTGGGATCTTCATGAACCAGGCTTTGCAAGACTTGCCCATGACGATCTTTGGCGACGGAGAACAGAAGCGGGCATTCAGTTATATTTCGGATGTTGCCCCCATCATTGCGCGCTCCATTGAAATACCCGGGGCACACAACCAGATTTTCAATGTCGGCGCGGAGACTCCCTACACTGTCAACGAACTAGCTGAAACTGTGGCGTTGGCAATGGGTGTTGAGCCGCAGATCAAGCACCTGCCTGCCCGTAACGAGGTCAAATATGCCTGGTCCTCTCATGAGAAGGTGCAAAGGTTCTTTGGCGCAGTACAACCGGTCAGTCTGGATGAGGGGGTTCAAAAAATGGCGGCTTGGGTCAAGGACCATGGTGCCCGAAAGAGTCAAAAGTTTGAGAATATCGAAGTGACAAAGAACTTCCCGGTTGCCTGGCTGGATTAAGGACTGCCTCGACAACAATGGCATCTCAACCTCTCGTGATTTCTGTGATTCTCAATACAAACCGGCGGGATGATACGCTGGAGTGTCTGGATTCATTGCAACGGAATTCATATCCAAACCATCGGGTTATTCTTCTGGATAACCACTCGACCGATGGGTCAGTCGCGGCAATCCGTGAGTCCTATCCGGAGGTACAGATCGTCGAACTTGTTGAAAATCTCGGATATGCGGGGAACAACAATATCGGCATTGAAGAGGCACTTAGAGATGGAGCAGATTGGGTCTTGGTCTTGAACGAGGATACGATCCTGGATCCGAACATCCTTACAGAGTTGGTCAAAATAGGAGAAGGCGATCCCCAGATCGGCGTTGTCGGACCAATGGTTTATCATTATAACGAACCGAGTGTAATTCAATCTGCTGGAGGAATATTGGGAAAGTACTGGCAAAGTCAACATCTGGGAAAAAATGAAGATGACCGGGGACAATTCCGGACTCCACATCCTGTCGAGTGGATATCAGGTTGTGCAATATTGGTGCGCCGTGCTGCGATCGAGCAGTCGGGTATGTTAGACGCCAGCTTCTTTATTTATTGGGAAGAGACTGAATGGTGTATCCGCATTGCGCGTGCCGGTTGGAAAATCATCCACGTGCCTGGAGCGAAGTTGTGGCACAAAGGAGTCCAGCGTGAATATCAACCGAAACCGTCTTTTACATACTACGGTACACGTAATCACTTGTTGACGCTTTCAAAACACAAGGCACCATTTAACGTGTGTCTTTATAACTGGTTTCAAATATTCCGTACACTGGTAAGTTGGTCAATTAAACCGAAATGGAAGGATAGACGACAGCACCGTAACGCCATGTGGCTGGGTGTCCTTGACTTCCTCAAGGATCGCCGTGGGCAGATGCCTTCGTAATTAAGCATGAAGATCCTTTTCCTTTCGCGCTGGTTTCCATATCCGGTCAACAACGGTTCCAAATTGCGGATCTATAACCTGTTGCGCGGACTGTCAAAATATCATGATGTAACTCTGCTAAGTTTTGCGGATCGGCCTGAGGTGAGCCAAAACGTTCCACAGATTCAGGAGATGTGTTCAGGTGTGCAAGTTATTCCCTGGCGTGAGTTTAATCCAAATAGTACAAGAGCACGATTCGGATTTTTGGGTCTTATGCCACGCTCGCTTGTCGATACCTTTTCCAGTGAGATGGCTGACAAGACAACGCAACTGTTGAGCACCCAGAGTTTTGATCTCGTAATTGCTTCACAATTATCCATGGCGGCGTATCGTCCATACTTTGCAAATATCCCGGCATTGTTCGAAGAGGTGGAAATTGGATTAAGCTTTGGGGATGCGCATTCACTGAAATTGAAGAAACGCCTCCGACACACCTTTACCTGGTTCAAGCTTCGTATGTACCTTTCGCACCTCCTTGACTCTTTTCAGGCATGCACTGTGGCATCGGAACAGGAACGCAAATTGCTGGCTCAGAATTTTTCTATGAAAAGCAAGATTGAAGTTATTCCGAATGGTGTGCATGTGAGTGAATATGAAAATCAGCATTCACCACTTGTGCCGAATCAATTGGTGTTTTCAGGTTCATTCCGTTATCACGCAAATTACGATGCCATGGTTTGGTTTGTTCGTGAAATCTTTCCTCGCATTCTTGAGAGAGTTCCAGATGCCCACCTGGTTATCACCGGTGACCATGCAAACCTGCCTCTCCCATCCATGAAAAATGTCACACTTGCTGGCTATGTGGATGATATCAAAACCTTGATTTCTTCGTCTTGTGTTAGTATTGCCCCGCTGTTGAGTGGAGGCGGCACGCGACTGAAAATCCTTGAAGCCATGGCGCTTGGAACCCCTGTTGTTTCAACATCAAAGGGGGCAGAAGGGCTAGGCAGCGTTGCCGGAAAACACCTCCTTATTGCAGATGCACCCGATAAGTTTGCTGATAGTGTGGTGAAATTAATGGATGACCATCGCATACGTGCAGAAATTTCGTCGAGTGCGGGTAGATTTGTCAAAGAAAATTATGATTGGGAAGAGATTCTGCCACGTTTTTTACAATTGGTGGAACATATGGGTCCTTGTAAGTGAATATTCAGGATTGTTTGTAGATGGATATTAATTTTAACCTAAGAGTTTTTTCTGTCAACCGCAGGATCATTATCCATAAGGAATGGGTACGTTTTACACTTTTTATGGGTGTTGCCCTTGTTAGTACAGTCGTATCTTATTGGGGTTCAACGGATCTGTTTACACTGATTTTATTGCTGATTTCTGGTTTTTTTGGTTTGCTGGTATTAAACAAGAGCAAAAATCTTGGTTTTATATTTCTTTTTTTAAGTGCTATGTTTGTACCTTATGTCGGACCAGGTGGACTGAATGCCGCAGTGTTCCTGATTATTTTTCTTGTTGGACAATGGTTGTTGAACTCATTGATTGTTAGACGTGGTTTTCAATTTGTTCATTCATCAATCAATTTACCTGTGATGATATTCATAGGTATTTCAATCCTTGCGTTAGGAATGGGACAAATTTCGTGGTTTGCATTTGCTAGACAGGCACCCTTTGATGCGCAAGTTGGGGGATTTATGATATTTGTGCTCTCTGCAGCAATCTTATTGCTGACAGCCAATATGATTAAAGATGAGAGATGGCTTCGGGTGATTGTGTGGGTTTTTATTGGACTTGGGACACTATACATTCTGGGGCGTGCCTTAGAGATATCGTTGGTGGACAGGTTGTATCAAACAGGATTTACTGCTGGAAGCATGTTTTGGACATGGCTAGTTTCTCTTGCATTCAGTCAAGCTCTGTTCAACACAATCTTGAAATGGCGATACAGGGTGCTTTTAGGACTGATTGTCCTACTTGCATTTTATGTTGCATTTTTCCAAGCTAACGATTGGAAATCTGGATGGGTACCGCCACTTTTAGTAATTATGATATTGCTTGGTATGCGTTATAAGAAATTGATGGTACTGGCCATTCCCATTGGATTAATCATGGTTGGTGCCGCGGCTAATGATTTAATAGCATCCGATGAATATAGCTGGGGGACACGAGTTGATGCATGGCTAATAGTTTTGGAGATTAGCCGGGTGAATCCGCTTTTGGGCCTTGGGTTTTCCAATTATTATTGGTATACCCCTCTTTACCCGATCCGGGGATGGCAAGTGAATTTTAACTCTCATAGTCAGTATGTCGATTTGATTGCCCAGGTTGGTATTCTCGGTTTAGCTTGTTTTTTTTGGATATTCTTTGAAGTTGGCAAGTTGGGCTGGAAGTTGTCTGTTAAGCTGCCCGATGGGTTTGCACGGTCATATGCTTATGGTGTCATTGCGGGAGTAATAGGCTCTATGCTGGCTGCATTTTTAGTGGACTGGATATTGCCATTTGTGTATAACATTGGCTTATCCGGGTTCCGTGCAAGTATTTTGCCTTGGGTGTTTTGTGGCGGGTTGGTCAGCCTCGAACAAATATACTTTGGAAATTTGAATTCTAATTACCTAAGAGGTATCCATGAATGAGGAGTTGATCGGTTTGATTCCCGCTGCGGGGAAGGGTGTTCGTTTGGGTTTGCCATACCCCAAGGAGTTATATCCTGTCATTCGCAACAATCATTACAAGCCCATATCACAATTTGTGGTGGATAACTTGACGAATGCCGGGTTGCGCCATATTGTTTTTGTGGTCAATGAGACCAAGCATCAGTTGATGGGGTATTTTGGAAGCGGGATGCGTTTTGGTTGCGAATTCAGTTATGTGGTGCAGGAAGTTGTGGAAGGAAAGACGAAATCCACTTCGCCCGGTCTGGCCCATGCATTGGATTCAGCGTATCACTTGATTAAGGACAAGACGGTTTTCTTTGGCATGGCGGATACCTTGATGAAGCCTGATAACATTTTCAAGCGGGTCCACGAAGCGGCTCTTCCTGACGACGATGCGTTGTTCGGAATGTTCACCACAGAACGACCGGAAAAATTCGGCATGGTGAAAATGGATGGCGACGGGCGTGTCCTTGAAATTGTTGACAAGCCTAAACAGACCGATCTGACCGAGATGTGGGGGTGCATTGTCTGGCGTCCGAAGTTCACCGAATATTTGCATAAATGTGTTTTTGAAGAGGGTATTTCAGATTTTGCAAAGATCATGAACGATGCGATCGCGATGGGTATGAAGTTTAGAGGCATCCACATGCAGGATGGCACCTATATTGACCTGGGTACCTATGAAGAGATCGCCGACCTGGATCGGAAATATCGAGGTGAGGAATAGATGTCTGAAACAGCAGCGCAGCCCAAAGTCCAGAAAAGAGACGATGACCAGGTTGTGGATATGTCCATTGTGCTGGTATGTTGGAATAACAAGGCGTATCTTGACCCGTGTTTGAAGTCCTTGTATGAAGGCGGGTTGAAGAGTTCTTTCGATGTGATTGTGGTGGATAACGGCTCCACCGATGGAAGTCAGCAGATGCTGGCGGAGAAGTACCCGGATGTGATGCTGATCCAGAATGATGGGAATGTGGGACTGGGCAAGGCGAGCAATCAAGGCATTGAAGCGACAAATGGACATTATGTATTGCTCTTAAACAACGATACGCTCGTGAACGGGCCCGCGTTGGATGTGTTGGTCGAATATCTGGATGCTCATCCTGAAGCGGGTGCAACTGCAGGGAGGTTGCTGAACCCCGACGGTTCGTTCCAATCCGGGTTTGCGTCCTTCTCGACATTGCTTGAGGAATTTTTAATCGTAACCCATATCGGTGAAATTATCTGGCCGGGATACCCGTCACATGGCGATGCGAATGAGATCAAAGAAACCGGCTGGATGAGTTCGGCATGCTTGCTATTGCGGCGTGCTGCTCTGGACCAGATCGGTCTGCTCGATGAGAGTTATTTCATCTATGGCGATGAAGCGGATTTGCAATATCGCCTGAATAAAGGGGGATGGAAGGTTGTCTTCGTGCCAAATTCATCGATCATTCACTTTGGTGGACGCAGTATGGATCGTTGGAAACGGCGCAAAATGGTCTATCGTGGCAAAATGATGTTCTATAAAAAAAATTATGGCTTTTTGAGTACGCTTTTGCTGCGCTTGATGTTCTTTGTCATGAGCCTGTTGAAACTTTTGGTATGGTGTGTGGGCTTTTTGGTGCCCAGCCGAAATGACCAGGCAATAAAGGAATTGCGTTCTAATTTGGATGTGATGGGTTTGTGCCTAAACCTGAAGTAAAGTTTATTGAATGAATGTTTCCCGCCACAGAAATCTTGGTTAATCTATCCAGTGATCTCTGTGGCAAAATTTTTATCATGAGAGAGTATAGTGGCAAAAATTCTTTTCCTGACCCAGATCGTTCCCTTCCCGCTGGATGCGGGACCGAAGGTAAAAACGTATCATGTGATCCGAGCCCTGGTGGGGCAGGGACATTCTGTAACCCTTATATCATTTGTTCGCCCAGAAGAAGTGCGACACATTCCTGCGTTGCAGGAGATATGTGAAGCAGTTCACATGGTGCCGATAAGAAGGTCACGAGTTGCGGACGTTGGGTTCATGATACGGAGTTATTTGACCGGCCGCCCATTCCTTGTTGAACGTGATGACCTTCGTCCAATGCAGGAAATGATCAACCGTCTGGTACAGGAAGATGATTTTCAGTTCATCCATGCCGATCAGTTGACAATGGTGCAGTTCGCCCTCGAGGGGGCTTCTGCTTTTCCTGACAAAAAGCCAAAGGTCATCTTCGATGCACATAATGCGGTATGGACCATTGTGGAACGGATGAAGGAAAACGCTCCATTTTTCCTGAAACCTGTCCTTGCGGTGGAAGCAAAACGTGTGAAGCGGTATGAAGGTGAAATGCTACGGACCGTGGATCATGTGTTGGCGGTGACAGATATCGATCAGAAGCTTCTCGAAGAGGCACTGCACTTTTCAAAGCAAGGAAGGAAAGATTTTGTTTCGCCTGTGACGGTCATCCCGATTGCGGTGGATACGCAAAAACTGAAGCCGATCAACCGCAATGCAGGTTCGAAGAACATTGTTACACTAGGCACGCTACATTATCCACCCAACGCAGACGGCATCCGCTGGTTCCTGAATGAAGTTTTTCCGCTGATAAAAAAGCGCGTTCCAGATGTGACACTGACTATCATTGGCAAGAACCCACCGCAGGATTTTTTTGAAACAGCAGAGCAGGCACCGGGAACGATCAATGTGACAGGTTATGTGGATGATCTAGTCCCGTATCTGGAGGAGAGCGCGTTGATGGTGGTGCCGGTGCGGGCGGGCGGTGGGATACGGGTGCGAATCTTGGAAGCATTTGCGTACGCGATGCCTGTTATAACAACCACCGTTGGTTTGGAAGGCATTCACGGAATCCCGGATCACGATGTCCTCGTTGCGGATACGCCTGCAGATTTTGCAAACTGCACGATCGAACTTCTGGAAACCCCTTCCTTGCAGGAAAAACTATCGACCAACGGACGAGAACTGGCAACAAGCAAGTATGACTGGCAGACTGTGTTATCTGCAATGAGACCAATTTATGAGTAGAGAGAATAAGGCTAACTTCAAACGATCGTTCTTGAATTACATCAAGGCAAAACCCTTGCTCTCAATCATATTCGTGTCTGTGTTATTGAGGGTAGTGGTCGCGTTCTATATGGGAAACGAAGTGGTGGAACTGCCTGGTATCTTCGACCAGGTTTCCTATCACAACCTTGCGTTGCGTGTACTTGGCGGTCACGGTTTTACATTTGGTGAAACATGGTGGCCCATCACGCGCGCAGGCGAGCCCACGGCACATTGGTCATTCCCGTACACGCTGTTTCTTTTGGGTGTATATGCAGTCTTCGGTCCTTATCCTGTTGTGGCACGGATTTTGCAAGCCGTCATTGTCGGTATCCTGCATCCCTACATCACTTATCGTATTGGTGAAAAGGCTTTCGGCAGGAATGTTGGTCTCATTGCTGCAATAGTCGTATCCATTTACATTTATTACGTCTATTATGGCGCTGCATTGATGACCGAACCGTTCTACATCACATCCATTTTGTTCAGCCTGTTCTTTGCAATGCAACTGGCGGACAATCAGGATAAAAAGCGGGATCGCAAACTTGGTCTTGCGATGGGCATCTCGCTGGGATTTACGATCATTCTGAGACAGGTCTTTCTTCTATTCGTTCCATTCCTTTTCCTTTGGATTTGGATTGCCCGCTTCAGACTCAACCGCAGGTTACCCCTGCTTTCGACAGTTTTATCCTTCCTCCTGATCTTTGCCTTCATCCTTCCGATCACCTTCTATAACTATCAACGCTTCCGTCGCCTTGTTCTGGTCAACACCAATTCAGGTTATGCCTTCTTCTGGGGTAACAATCCCATTTACGGGACAAAGTTCATCCCCATTCTGACCACGCCGGAATATCAGGCAATGATTCCCGAGGAAGTCCGTCATTTGGATGAAGCGGCTCTCGATAGTGAACTGCTTGGGCGCGGGATCCAGTTCGTGGTCCAGGACCCGATGCGTTATATCCTGTTATCGTTGAGCCGCATCCCGCCTTATTTCATATTCTGGTACTCGCCTGAATCCAGCATATTGAGCAACATCTCACGCATTGGAAGTTTCGGGGTTTTCCTGCCGTTCATGTTGTATGGATTGTTCCTCGGCATTAAGAAGACGTCTTCTTTTTGGAATCTTGTTACATCCCTGCAGGGACTCTTGATCCTGTTTGCGCTTGTCTATTCGGGAGTTCACATCCTCACATGGACATTGATCCGCTACCGCCTGCCGGTGGATGCAGTTCTAATTCCATTTGCTGGGCTCGCGTTATATGATATTGTCCAACGCGTTTCTGTGAAATTCCCTATTATGCTGCGTATTATCAAGTTAGGAGAATAGGATGAAACTCAACCGTATGATCATAATCGTGTTGGATGGCGTCGGGGCAGGGGAGGCGCCCGATGCCGCAGCCTATGGAGATGTGGGAAGCAACTCGCTCGGCAATGTGGCGCGAGTTATTGGTGGACTTAATACACCGAACATGTATGAACTTGGTCTGGGGAATATCACTGCAATTCAAGGCGTACCGGAGAATCCAAATGCTAAAGGCGCATTTGGCAGGTTCCAGCCGCGATCAGCTGGCAAGGATACGATCATCGGTCACTGGGAAATGATGGGTATTCACCTGCCTGTTGCATTCCCAACCTATCCGAACGGTTTCCCGCCTGCCGTGCTTGATCCGTTCACGGAAGCGATTGGGCGTGATGTGCTTGGCAACAAACCCGCCTCCGGCACAGAGATCCTTGTGGAACTCGGCATGGAACACATGCGTACCGGCAATCCCATCGTGTACACATCCGCTGACAGTGTCTTTCAAATTGCCGCACACGAAGAAGTGATCCCGCTGCCAGAGTTATACAAAATGTGCGAGATCGCCCGTGATATTTTACAGGGTGAACATGGTGCCGGGCGCGTGATCGCGCGTCCGTTCCTGGGAGACAAACCGGAGAATTTCAAACGCACCACGCATCGCAAGGACTATCCGCGCAACCCGGCCTACCCCACCATGATGCAAAAACTTGTGGATGCGGGCAGGGATGTCTATTCCGTCGGCAAGATCGACGACATCTTCAACCATCAGGGCATTACGAAAAAGAATCACGTGCTGACCAACAAGGAAGGTCTTGATGCTACGCTCAAAATGCTGGAAGAGGATTTCCAGGGATTGTTGTTCGTCAACCTGATCGAGTTCGACATGATCTATGGTCACCGCAATGACCCGCGCGGTTATGCTGATGCGCTCGAGCAGTTCGACAGTTATGTTCCTGAGATTCAAAAACGTCTCAAGCCCGGCGACCTGGTCATCGTCACCGGCGATCATGGCGTGGACCCCACTACACCCGGCACCGACCACTCGCGCGAATATGTGCCCCTACTGGCATTCGGTCCAAACATCAAACATGGCGTCAATCTCGGCGACCGCGAAACTCTTGGCGACATCGCTGGTACTTTGGCTGAGATGTTCTCTCTTGTGCCGCAGCCCATCGGCAAAAGTTTCCTCCAGGAAATCATTTAATGAAATTTGTATCCGTAGTCGGCGCGCGCCCCGAATTTATTCAGGCAGCCCCGGTCAGCCGCGCCCTCCGCAAGAATCATTGGGAACTTCTCGTCCAGACGGGGCAGCACTACGACTACAAAATGTCGCAGACCTTTTTTGACGAGTTGGGTATCCCAGAACCTGATTACAACCTGGAAGTTGGCTCCGGCTCCCATGCGGGTCAGACTGCTGAGATCCTTGTCCGCTTTGAAGAGTTGCTTCTCAAGGAAAAGCCCGATTGCGTTATCGTGCGCGGCGACACCAACTCCACGTTGGCAGGCGCGTTGGCTGCTAGTAAACTGCACATCCCTACAGTCCACATTGAAGCGGGGGAGCGTAGTTTCGACCGCCGCATGCCGGAAGAGATCAATCGCCTTATAGCGGACAAACTCTCATCCGTATTTTTCTGTGTCAGCCAGACCGCTGTCAAACAGCTTGCGAACGAAGGCATTACAAAGGATGTCTACTGGGTGGGAGACGTGATGCTGGATGCGAATCTTGCCAGCCGTCCCATTGCCCGCGAAAAATCGACGGTTCTCTCCACGCTTGGGCTGGCTCCTGCTTCCTATGGGCTCGTAACCGTCCACCGAGCCGCTAACACGGATGATCCCAAACGTCTGGCAAATATCGTTAAGGCATTGAGCCAGGTTGACGAAACGGTGGTATTCCCCGTCCATCCGCGAACGCGCGGCGCGTTGGGTAAACTAAGTGTCAAATTTGGCAACAATGTTTGCTTGATCGAGCCGGTCGGCTATTTCGACATGATGGTGCTCGAGGAGAATGCAAGGCTGATTGCGACTGATTCAGGCGGGGTCCAGCGCGAAGCGTACTTCATGTCCAAACCTTGCATTACTTTGCGTGATGAGACCGAATGGACGGAAACTGTCGAAGTCGGGTGGAACAAACTGGTCGGTGTGGATGTGGATACGATCATAAACGCGTGGAAGACCTTTGCACCTCCAGCGAAACAGCCTCCCATTTTTGGAGACGGCAAGGCAGGCGAGAAGATCGCAGAGATTTTGGAGACAATACAATTGAATTTTCAATAATCAAACTGGATGTGAGCGAAAACCTTGTAAGCCTTCTTTTGGATGTGATTTATCAAATAAGAGCATCCAAGTTGAAGGCTTTTTCTTTCCATAAATCTGTCAGACTGGATTTACAATAGCACGGTATGCAATGATAAAATTCGTTGTGATTATCTGATATACCTTGGGTAAACTTGCATGTCTGATGTGGAAAACGGAGGATTAAACCATGGATCCGGTCAGAATTGGTGTCATTGGCACAGGGAGGATGGGGGCAAGCCATTGTCGTGTTTATTCGAATTTAAGACGAACCAAATTTGTTGGCATATGTGATTCGAATGCAGAGCTCGGGAAAGATGTTGCTCGCAAATATGATGTCTCGTTTTTCAGGGACGTGGATTCCCTTCTTGAAAATGTTGATGCGGTAAGTATTTGCACCCCTACCCCTGATCATTTCGAGATTGCGAAGATGTGCCTGGATCAGGGTATCCATGTCATGGTGGAAAAACCGTTTACAGAAACGCTTGAACAGGCAAGGGCGTTGAAAGAAGAGGCGTCCAAGAGTAAAGTGGTTGTCCAGGTAGGGCATATTGAAAAATACAATCCCGCCTTCCTCGAACTGCGGAAAGTTTTGGAAGGGATGGAAATCCTGGCAATGAACTTCAATCGACTAAGTCCGTTCCAGGGAAGCAATGTGGATGTTGATGTTATTCTTGATTTGATGATTCATGATATTGGGTTGGTGGTGGATATGTACGATACAGAGCCCATCTCCATGGACGCTCGTGGTTTTTCGGTTTTTACGAACACTATCGACCATGGATTGGCTATTCTCAGATATGAACCTGAACAATTGTTAACGCTTACCGCTTCGCGCGTGACTGAGCAGAAGATTCGTGCAATATCAGTCACAACCCGGGAAGCATACATTGAAGCAGATCTCTTGTATAAATCGATCGAAGTACATCGTCGCACATTGGGCGATTATGTTAACCAGAAAGACAGCCATAAATATCGTCAGGAGAGTTTGATAGAGCGTATAGTGGTCCCGACGGTGGAACCGTTGTTTCTTGAATTGCAGGATTTCGTTGCATGTGTAGCTGAATCCAAAACGCCCCAAGTCACTGCAGAAGATGGGTACAACGCTCTTCGTTACGTAATTCTGTTGCGGGATAAGATTTTAGAATCAAGTGGTATCCAGCAATAAGCAATGAAACTTTCAATTGTTGTTCCCTGCTTTAATGAAGAAGACAATATAGGCAAATTGGGAAATGAATTCCTCCCCGTGATTGAAAAACTATTGGGGAGGGAGGTGGATGGTTTGCCGATCGAATCCGTCGAAATTGTGTTTGTTGATGATGGCAGCAGGGATAATACCTATGATGCGCTAAAGGAAGCCTTCGGCGCATACAGTCATGCAAATATTGTAACTATGTTCGAGAAACATGAGTTCAATCGCGGACTCGGCGCGGCAATGCGCACGGGGTTCGAGGCTGTCAGCGGGGATATCATTGTGACAACAGACAGCGATGGCACATATCATTTTTCTACTATTCCAGACCTGCTCAGCCACCTCAAAGGTCAGGTTTCCATTGTTACAGCCTCGCCCTACCATCCAAAAGGGGAGGTGGTTGGAGTTCCGGGGTATCGCATCTTCCTCAGCCGTGGCTCGTCCCTGCTCTATCGAATTTTGTTGAGTTGGAAGGTGCATACTTACACTGCGCTGTACCGCGCCTACCGCAGGGAAGTCATCGACCAGATCCCTTTTGCTGCCAATGACTTTTTGGGTGGTACGGAACTGATGGTGAAAGCCATGTTGAAAGGTTACCAGGTGGATGAATTCCCGGCAGCGCTTCACCGTAGAATGTTCGGTGTATCGAAAGCGAAGTTGATGAAGACCATCATGTCCCATCTCAATTTCCAGGCACGGCTTGTACTTCACCGGCTTCACCTCCGTTCCATGTTTGCTAAGTAGTTGAACGCATGCAGGAGAAGCCTCCTGCTTTAATGAAAGGAATACAATGTATGGGAGTTCGAATTCATCCGACAGCTGAAGTATCGGACAAGGCGAAGATCGGGGAGGGGACAGGCATCTGGCATCATGCCCAGGTGCGGGAGGGTGTGACCATCGGCGAGAACTGCATTATTGGGAAGGGTGTGTATGTGGATGCAGGAGTCGCCATTGGCAATAATGTCAAAATACAGAATTATGTCTCGGTCTATCACGGGCTCACCATTGAGGACGGTGTCTTTGTGGGACCTCATGTTTGCTTCACCAATGACATGCGTCCGCGTGCCGTCAACCCTGATGGTTCGCTCAAAGCCGCGGATGACTGGGTTTTGAGCGAAACAGTCATCAAACGCGGTACAGCACTCGGCGCAAACTCGACCATTCGCTGCGGCATCACCATCGGCGAATGGGCAATGATTGGTTCCGGGAGTGTGGTCACGAAAGATGTTCCTGCGCATGGTTTGGTATATGGCAACCCTGCACAGTTGCACGGATTTGTCTGTGCCTGCGGTGAAATCATCGAAAAAGAATCGCAAAACGATCAGGCTGTCACAGTCAAATGCCCGAAGTGCAATCGTTCGTTTGAAATTTCAGTGCAAGATTGGGAGAAGCAAAAATGATCTACATGGCAAAACCCCAGATCGGGGATGAAGAAAAACAGGCGGTCATGGAAGTATTGGATTCGGGAATCATTGCACAAGGTCCGCGCACCAAGGCGTTTGAAGAAGGCTTTGCGAAAATGTGCGGGGTGAATCACGCGGTTGCCACCTCGTCTGGCACGACGGCATTGCATGTCGCTTTGCTGGCACACGGTATCAAAAATGGGGATGAAGTCGTCACCTCTGCCTTCACTTTCATCGCATCGGCGAATAGTATTCTATATGCTGGAGCCCGTCCGGTTTTTGTGGATATTGACCCGCGCACATTCAATCTGGATGTGAATCAGATCGAAGCTGTCATCACACCCCGTACCAAGGCGATTCTCCCGGTTCATCTCTACGGGTTGGCTTGTGACATGGACCCGATCATGAGCATCGCCGAGAAGCATGGTCTGGCTATTATTGAAGATGCCTGTCAGAGTCACGGTGCAACGTACAAGGGTAAAAAAGTCGGTTCATTTGGCGCCGGTACATTCTCGCTTTATCCGACCAAGAACATGACCTCCGGTGAAGGTGGCATGATCACGACCAATGATGCGACGATTGATGAGAAGAGCCGCGTGATTCGCCAGCATGGGATGCGGGTTCGCTATTACCATGATGAACTTGGTTTCAACTTCCGCATGACAGATATCCATGCCGCCATCGGTTTGGCGCAGTTAAACAAACTGGACAAATTCAATGAAAAGCGGCAGACGAATGCCAAATTCCTGAGTGAGAACCTGAAGGGTGTGATCGTGCCGTTTATACCCGAAGGGCAGACTCATGTCTTTCACCAGTATACAGTGCAGGTTCCGGATGGGAAGCGTGATGCCTTGCGCACACACTTACAGGAAAAAGGTGTTGGCTCTGAAGTATACTATCCAGTGCCCATCCACAAGCAGACCTTCTACGTCAATGAACTCGGTTTCAAGGACGATCTGCCTCAAACTGAGAAAGCCGCTATGGAAGTCCTGTCACTGCCTGTGCATGCTGGACTCGATGCAACGGACCTTGAAACGATTGTTGCCGCTGTGAATGAGTTCACAGGATAAAATATTCCAAGACCATATATGACCATATATGAAAATCGCATACGTTGTTCCATATGTCCCGAACGTCATCCGGACAAGACCTTATAATTTGATTTGCAGTCTCGCAGCTTTGGAACTTGAAGTTACTGTATTTACGCTGGGACACGGCGCGCAGGATGAAAAAGATGTGGAAGCCCTTCGTTCCAAAGTTGCTGATGTAGTGTATCAGGAACAACCGGTCTGGTATTCGCTCTGGAATAGTTTGCGGACCGTGCCTTCACAGCGTCCCCTTCAGACAGCGTACAGTTGGAATCCAAGGCTGGCAAACCAATTGGTGAGTCTTTTAAGTGTTCCCGGTGCATTTGATGTGGTGCATGTGGAGCACTTGAGAGGCTCGTATTATGGTCAGTATATAAAATCAATATTGCCGCATATGCCGGTGGTCTGGGACAGCGTGGACTGCATCAGTTATCTGTTCGAGCAAGCCTCCAAACATGGTACAGGCGGATTTGGGAAATTCGTCACATCCTTCGAGCTTGGCAGGACGCGTTGGATGGAAGGAAAATTGGTTGGCGAGTTTGACCATGTACTTATGACATCTGAGACGGACAAAAATGCCCTTCTCGAACTGGTCCATTCCGGCTCGAAACCTGCGCCCATTTCCGTCCTTCCGAATGGTGTAGACCTCAATTTTTTCCATCCAAACCCCGAGGTTCAAAGAGATGAGGAAACCTTGGTATTCAGCGGCAAGATGAGTTATCACGCCAATATCTCGATGGTTAAATTTCTGGTTGCTGAGATCATGCCGAGGGTATGGGAGAAGCGTCCCACGATTCGATTGGTGATTGTGGGCAAAGATCCCACTGCTGATGTTCGAGCCTTGGGGGCTGATCCCCGCATCATAGT
This sequence comes from uncultured Anaerolinea sp., assembly GCA_964436455.1. Taxonomy (GTDB): domain Bacteria; phylum Chloroflexota; class Anaerolineae; order Anaerolineales; family Villigracilaceae; genus Defluviilinea. The sequence continues at coordinate 16,497 of CAYTDB010000070.1, forward strand.
GACTGGAACGGTGGATGATATTCGTCCATACCTATGGAAGGCGACTGTTGCAGTCGTGCCGCTTGTCTATGGAGCGGGCATTCAGAACAAGATCTTGGAGGCAATGGCTTGTGGAACTCCCGTGGTGACCACCTCCAAGGCACTTTCATCCCTGGTGGTTACACCCGGCAGAGAACTTCTCGCTGCCGAGGGTGCAGATGAGTTCTCTCAGTTGATATTGGAATTGCTAGCTCATCCAGTATTGCGATCTAGGATTGGTTTAGCTGGAGCTGACTATGTAAAAATAAATCATGATTGGGTAAATATTGTAAAGAAGTTGCAGACTTGCTACCAAAACACGATTATGGCATCGTTTAAATATGAAGCTTAGCTTGAGATCAAGTGAGGTGCGCATAGGTGTTGCCTTCTTTTTGGAATGTCAAAAGTAACATATTTAGGATAAACACGTCTTGGTATAGTAACTTAAAAGAATAGATAGTATGGTGATGAACACTATGTCAAATATATTCAACATTAGGACGAGTAGTATAAATCAAGTAAATTGATATGGAAATTAACGCTTATCTTCGACCTCTTATCCGATGGTGGAGACTCATTGTTGTAACAACAGTGCTGGCCGTGATTGCCAGCGGTGTATCCACCATCTTTCAACCAGATGTTTACATCTCCAAGACCACTTTGATTGTTGGTACCACCATCCTGGATCCAAACCCTGATTCGGGACAGATTTTTATTGCTGCGCAACTTGCCAACATTTATGCGGACATGGCTAAGCGTGAGCCAATCCAACAGGCAACCAAGGATGCTCTAGGCATTGGTTGGTTGCCCCAATACCAATCCAGAGTGATCCCAAATACACAAATGGTTGAGATTTCTGTTTCTGATACAAACCCTCAAAGGGCACAGATAATTGCTAATGAATTGGCGCGCCAATTGATGCTTCAAAGTCCTGCCATTGGGAATACTGAAACTGGTAGTCGGCAAGATTTTGTACAGCAACAATTATCCGACCTTCAGTCACATATCGAAGATGCACAAACAAAGATCGAGGAACTGCAAACAAGCCTGGTTGGTTTAAATAGTGCCAGCCAGATAGCCAATATTGAACAAGAAATTCGGGAACAGACTCAGAGACTAGCCACCTTACAACAAAACTATGCCAGTTTTCTGGCTAATTCCCAACAGGGAGCTCTCAACATCTTATCCGTTATCGAACCTGCCAACTTACCTGCAAATTCTGTAGGAACAAACAAAATTAGCATCATTCTACTAGCTGGGTTAGTGGGCTTAAGCTTGGGTGCTGGCACGTCATATCTGCTTGAGTATCTTGATAGAACTATAAAAACCACATCTGATGTAGAACGTATCTTCAACTTACCAGTGATCGGATATATTTCCGAACTCTCGGAAAAGGAAATTAGTGGAACTTATGTTGTCCAAGACCCCAATTCGATCTTTGCTGAAAACTTCCGCTTATTACGTTCCAATATTGAATTTTTCCAAGTTAGCAGGCCTGTGAAAACGATCTTGATTACCAGTCCTGGCCAAGCAAATGGAAAGACCACTGTTGCCACGAGTTTGGCTTTATCCATTTCGCAAGGAGAACAGGAAGTTGTTTTGGTAGATGCAGATCTGAGAAGACCCGCGGTCCATCAGGTGTTGGGAATAGATAAGGAACCTGGATTATCCGATTTGATGCGCAACAAGGCAGATATTGATGGTGTTGTTCGCAATTGGAATGAGAATGGTAATTTGAAAGTAATTACAGTGGGAAACATTCCATCAAATATCACAGAAGTGATTGGATCAAAACGAATTGGTTCGATTTTAGGCGATCTGAGGGAGAGATTTGAGATCGTGATTGTGGATGCTCCTCCACTGATCATCTCTGATTCTTACAACCTTGCATCCCGAGTGGATGGTGTGATTTTGGTCATGGAACCTGGGCAAACAACCGAGGAACAGGCAAGGACGATCAAGGAACAATTGGACCGATCCAATGCGCATCTCCTGGGTATTGTCTTCAATAAGGTTTCTGAACGAAGTGCTCATAGTTACCAGGATTATCAATATCGGTCACTGTATTCACCGAGGTATTATGGTGATTATGTAAAGAGATCAACTGAGGAACCGAATACCGGCTCCCGTTCGAAAGGGATGATTTCATTCCTGGAACATGGTGAAATGCCTGATGACATGGCAGAGGGTGTTCAAAGTGCCATTACAGCAATCAAAACGCAGCCTAAAAAAGTGGTGGAACGTTTTCGAAAGCCCAGAAAAAACGGAAAGAATAGCAATAACGGGTAATTTTCTAGTTGGAACGTGATGGGATACACAGACAAGTGTGTCCCATTTTTGTTTAAATGGCAGAGTATACTGGGAGTATGAAACCACTCAACTTGGTACGGATCATCATCTTAATTATTCTTGCAATCTTTTTGTCTCTTTTTTTGTTCAAACAGGCAGATCTTCCAATTGTCACCATGTCTGCTTTTGGGGCGGAGACGACGCGGGCGCGGGTGGGTGAGATCATCGAGGAAGGTGAGATCGATCTGGGCGGTACGCTTCAGAAGTATCAGGTCGCACGCGTGGAGCCGCTGGACGGGGTGTATCAGGGTATTGTCATGGAAATGGATTACGGCAGGCGGCAGGTGCTTTCGAGTACCGTGTACCTTGAGCCGGGTGATCAGATCCTTGTGACCATCGGCGCACGCCCGGATGGGGTTTTAACTGTCTACTTCGTTGACTTTGTTCGTGCGACGCATCTTTTGTGGCTGGCTGCCATATTTGCCGCATCTATCCTGCTCATCAGCCGCTGGAAGGGCTTTCGTTCGCTGGTGAGCATGGCGTTCAGTTTGTTCGTGATTATTGGTTACATCATTCCTCGTATTCTGTCCGGCGATGACCCGTTGCGCGTGAGTATAGTCGGTTCGATTATCCTTCTTGGCGTGACACTTTATTTAACCTATGGTTGGAATCTCAAAACACATGCCGCGGTGATCAGTATGGTGTTGGTGCTGCTGATTACTGGAACCCTGGCCGCAATTTTTGTGACTTTCACAAAGTTGACAGGCTCCGGGGATGAAAATGCACTTTTCCTTCTGCAAATGCTCAATACACAGATTAATTTACGTGGATTGCTGCTGGGTGGCATGATTATCGGGGCGTTGGGGGTTTTGGACGACCTCGTCACAACGCAGGCTTCGGCGGTGTTCGAACTGTATCACGCCAACCCGTCGCTGGGATTTGGTGCCTTGTTCCGCGCCGCCATGCGCATCGGGCAGGACCACGTGGCGGCGACGGTCAACACGCTGGTGCTGGCGTATGCGGGGGCCTCGCTTCCCATGTTGTTGATGTTCACATTGGGGCAGGGGAATCTTGGTTATCTGGTCAACTTTGAGTTCGTGGCGGAGGAGATCGTCCGAACGCTGGTCGGGTCACTGGGGTTGGTCAGCGCGGTGCCGCTGGCGACCGGGATCGCGAGCCTCTTCGCTCTCAGGGCTGAGTCGCTTGGGAGGTGGGAGCCGTTTCTCGGTCCAGTGGGAGGCGGGGAAGGCGGACATGGACATGTCCATTAGGGCGCAACTTTTTCCCGTTTGAGTCGTAAGTCTCTGTAGAAAGTCCAAGAGGAGATCGAGTGACTGACGAAAAGACCTGGATCGTCCAGGCTCAACAAGGAAATGACGAGGCGTTTACGCAGCTCGTTGAAACCTATCAAAAGCCGGTTTACAACCTGTGCTACCGCATGTTGGGTGAGCCTGAGTCGGCGGAGGATGCCGCGCAGGAAACCTTTCTGCGGGCGTATCAAAACCTGCATCGGTATGACGCATCCCGTTCGTTTGGAACATGGATCCTTTCCATTGCCGCACATTATTGTATTGACAATCTCCGCAAGAAGAAGTTCACGATGTTCTCCATGGACGCTGAGACCGAGGATGGAATGACCTTTGAACTGCCAGACGCTTCAGCCCCTGACCCGGAGACTGAATCTGTCAAACGGGAACAACGCGACCGCCTTCACCATTTACTGAAGGACCTGGATGCGACTGACCGGGCAGCGGTCATCATGCGTTATTGGTATGACTTTTCGGAGGTTGAAATTGCCAATTCTTTGAATCTTACGGTAAGCGCGGTCAAAAGCCGCCTGCATCGCTCACGACGAGCGCTGGCAGGTATGTGGCAGGAGAACATGACTCCCAGCACCCGCCCCGAAAGGAGAGCTTATGAAACACCAGCCTTTTGAAGAGTGGCTGTTGAATGACACGCCTATGACACCCGAGCAAAAGCGTGAACTTGACCTGCACGTCCGTTCGTGCGCGTATTGTTCCGCGCTAATGGAGACAGGTGTGGTCCTGCGTTCAGTGAAAATGGTTGCCCCCGCTGATGGGTTTACAGCACGCTTCCAGACCCGTTTGGCGGAGAGCAGACTTGCTGAACGCCGCCGCAGGTTATGGGGATCGATCCTGTTTCTGATTGGTGGATTGTCCTTCCTGTTGTGGCTGGCTGGTCCTTCGATCTTAGCCTTTCTATCTTCGCCTGCAGCCTGGATCGCAGCGCTTGTGGAATGGGGAATATATTTGCTCACCACCTTCCAGGCAATGTCGCAGGCAGGTGAAGTTCTGTTGAAGGTTCTGCCCAGCTTTGTGCCTCCATTTGCCTGGATGATCATCGTTTCTGCGTTTGCAGGTGTCAGCCTTCTGTGGTCTGTATCCATCTGGCGGTTCACTCGTGTTCCGCAAGGAGTGTAAAGAATGAAAATAAGATTTAGGACCATAACCTTTTTATTATTGCTGGCGATGGTATTCCTGCCCACGAGTTCCGTGTATGCGCAGGGACCGGGTCCCGGCAGCGGGCGGGTCATGTTTGGGACGAACATCACCATCGAGGCCGGGGAGCCGTTTGAAGGTGACCTTGTCCTTTTTGGCGGAAACGTAACCGTTGAAGCGAATGCCGAATTGAACGGTGATCTTGTTGTCATTGGCGGCAATATCATAAGTGATGGCTTGTTGAACGGCGATGTTGTCGTCGTTGGCGGGCAGATCAAATTGGAAGAGACCGCTGTTGTAGCTGGTGATGTGGTTTTGGTGGGTGGTCAGATCCAGCGCGCCAAAGGCGCTGAGATCGAGGGCGACCTGGTCAATAATGTTGCCCCCCAGATCGACATCCCCAATGGGCGTGTCCCGCCGGATGTACCAGCGATCCCCGATGTGCCAGCAGTCCCTGATGTACCCGCTGTTCCCAGTCTGCCCCATGTACCCAGCGTTGTGAACGTGGACTTTAATCCGTTCGTTGAATTTGGAAGGGTATTTGGCTCCTCTTTGTTGATGGCGTTTTTAGGAATACTGGCTGTATTGTTCTTCCAGGAACGTTTGGACAAAGTTTCGCACGCGGTGGTTTCACAGCCACTTACAGTTGGTGGCATTGGTCTGTTGTCTGTTATCGTTGGTCTTGCCCTGTTCTTAACCGTCATCCCTGTGGTGGCATTGGTCTTCGCCTGGTTATTCGGTGTGATCGCCATTGGGCGTGAGATCGGCGAACGTTTTGCAACCGCGGTCAGGCAAAATTGGGCTCCGGTCCTAACCACCGGGATTGGAACGTTCATTTTGACCTTTATCGTCAATTCGATCCAATCGCTGGGTGATTTCTCGTGGGTTGTAGGTTGCTTTACCTGGGTAATCCCTGTAGGAATCGGTTTGCTGGCAATTGGTTCAGTGGTGGTGACGCGCTTCGGGGCGCAGGCAGTTCAACCTCCCGTAAGAAACGTATACAGTCCCCCAACAGACGCGGGTGAGGTGCCTCCAGTGTCCTAGCTGCGAATACCTACTTAATATAATAATTCTGCCCGCTCTGAAAAAGGAAATCAGAGCGGGTTTTTCGTCGACACGATCTCATTAAATCACATTGGATCGGAGCCTGAACCGCACTATTTCGTAGGTACGTGAATATCTTGATTTGTATCGTGTTGGCACACATGGAATTTAGCAAAATAAAATTAAAGCAGTTGTGTTGGCGGGTGGTGGGTGGGAAAGGCGCGCGTCTGGCTCCATATACCAAGATATTACCCAAGCCGCTCATGCCGATCGGTGATATGTCTATTCTGGAGGTTATGATCATGCAGATGAAGCGTGCCGGTATCACCGATGTGGCTCTGACCGTTGGACACCTTGCCAACCTGTTCCGGACGTTCTTCATGGATGGGGAGCAATGGAGCATGAGTATCTCCTCTGGTTATGAAGATAAACCCCTTGGCACGGCAGGTCCGTTTTCGTTGATCAAGGGTTTGGATTCCACCTTTCTTGTGACCAGCGGCGATGTGTTAACCACACTTGACCTGAGGGAATTGATCACATTTCACAAGTCACAGGGTGGCAATGCATCCATTTCGGCTCATCAGCGGCAGGTCAAGATTGATCTGGGAGTGGTGGAGCGGGATGGGGGAAACTGCATCGGCGGTTACATCGAAAAGCCGATTTACGATTACACGGTCAGCATGGGAATTTACGTTTTTGAGCCTGAAGTCTTGAAATTCATCCCATTTAGTGTGTATCTAGATTTCCCTGAACCCGTCTTGAGATTGATGGCCGCAGGTGAAAAAGTCGTCGGTTATGCCTTTGACGGCTGTTGGATGGATTTGGGACGCCCGGACGATTACTCCCAAGCCGCCGAAGATTTCGCCAATATGCGGGCTCAATTTCTGCCCGAGGAGTGATTTGTGGATTGGCATGTGCCCCTGTCCGATATTGATTTCGGACCCGAAGAAGAAGATGCAGTTCAAAAAATAGTTGGAAGCCGTTGGCTGACGATGGGGGGTGTGACGCAGGAATTCGAACAGGAATTTGGCGCGTATGTCGGAGCGCGTCACGCCATTGCGGTGAACAATGCAACAGCGGCGCTGCATCTTGCCTGCGTTGTATCCGGATTGGGTCCGGGGGATGAAGCGATTCTTCCCTCCATGACGTTTGTCGCGACCGCCAATGCCGTCCGTTACACTGGAGCTGTTCCCGTTTTCGCCGATATCGGCGGCGAGAATGATCTGAATATTTCTGTTCAGGAGATCGAAGAGTGTATAACGCCCCGTACACGTGCCATCATCGTGGTTCATTACGGCGGGTATGCTTGTGACATGCCAGCCATCCTTGCGCTAGCCAAAAGGCATGGCTTGACCGTCATCGAGGATGCCGCACATGCGATCGGGTCAAAACTTAATGGTCGTATGTTGGGCACGTGGGGACAGATCGGTTGTTACAGTTTCTTTTCCAACAAGAACATGACCACTGGCGAAGATGGCATGCTGGTGACGAACGATGACACGCTGGCGGAAAGACTTCGCATTCTGCGCTCGCACGGCATAACCAGCCTGACTGGGGATCGTCACAACGGTCATGCCTGGGGTTACGATGTCGTTGATCTAGGTTACAACTACCGCATAGACGAAGTCCGCGCAGCGTTGGGGCGGGTTCAGTTGAAGAAACTTCCGAAGAATAATCAATTGCGACGGGAGAAAACTTCTCTCTATCGTGGGTTGTTGGAAGAAATGTGCCCAGAGGTGATGGTTCCATTTGAAGACCATCCCGGCATTTCCGCATGCCACTTAATGCCAATTCTGCTTCCTGAAGAAGTATCGCGTGAAGAGTTCATGGGAGCGATGAAGGAAAAGGGCATCCAGACCAGTATTCACTATCCTCCCATTCATCAGTTTAGTGCATTTCGTGAAATGACCCATCCGGTCTCCCAAAGTCTGGCATTCACTGAAACCATGGCGGCTCGTGAGGTGACTTTACCCCTTTATCCAACCCTTCGGGATGATTCCATCCGGTTAGTAGTGGATGCGGTGCAGAGTTCTCTGGTTTGACAATGAAAGGTCTGAAGTGAACCAAATAGATCATACCTCGTAGGTTGCGATTTACTTACGATCGCTTCGGGGCGCAGGCAGTTCAAATTCCCGTGAGAAGCGTTTACAGTCCCCCGACAGACGCCGGTGAGGTCCCCCCGGCATCCCAGCCACAAAATCCCTGCGTGATATAATTCCGCCCGCTCTGATAAGGAAATCGGAGCGGGTTTCATTTTTGGAGGTCCAATGGCTTTGAAGGAAGTTCCCATTCCAAACACAATTATTCATAAAACTCCACCACCCCTAATCGAGGTGGCTGGCACTCACCGCGAGATGGGACAACAAATTGGCGAGGCGCGCCGCGAGCAGGTGCTGCACAGTGTGGAGAATGCACGCAAGTTGATCGAGCAGGCGTATGACACGCTCGAACTAACCTGGGAGGGTGCGCAGATCCAATCACGCAAATACCTGCCTTTTGCGGAGGAGCGCTACCCGCAGTATGTGGATGAGTGGCGCGGCATTGCAGAGGGGGCGAATGTTCCGTTTGCCGAGATCGTGACGCTCAATGTCATGGAAGCGGTCACGGTGGATGCCCTGCATCTGACGCGCTGTACGAGTTTTGCGGTCAACGAGGAACGCACAGCAGACGGGCATGTGCTTGTGGCACATAATGAAGACTGGGTTCCAGAAGACGAAAATGATGTGTATGTCGTTAGTGCTAAACCGACAAAGGAACCCCCGTTTCTTGCCATGACCTACGGCGGGCTCCTGCCCAATGTGGGATTCAACGCCTATGGCATTGCCCAACTCATCGACTCGGTGTACCCGAACGATTCACGCATTGGAATTCCGCGTCTTGCGGTTGCGCGTGCTGTGCTGGCATCTAAACGTCTTTCCGGCGCCATCGGGCGAACATTAGTTCCGCATCGGGCAGCTGGTTATAACCATTTACTTGCTCACGAGAGCGGAGAGTTGTATTCTGTAGAGGTTTCGGCACGTAAATTTGAGATCCTGCATGGCACGGATGGGTACATGGTACACACCAACCATTACCTTTCCCAGACCATGAAAGCCATTGAAGAGGATCCGGAGGAGTTGATTTCCTCCCGCGTGCGCTATTTCAGGGCAAATCGTTTACTGCGGCAAAGCTCCGAGCATACGATGAAAACATTGCAGGCTATCCAGAAGGATCATGTCAACCTGCCGAACTCCATTTGTAATCACAACATTCAAGGAGATGATCCGCTTGACCGTGAGAGCACGATCTGCGCCATGGTCATTGATCTGAACGC
>CAYTDB010000071.1:0-23932 GCA_964436455.1 uncultured Anaerolinea sp.
TGCGAAAAACCTTCGGTTCTTAACCGCTGACGTGATGTCTTAGCACGTGATGTCTTAGCACTCGAAGAAACAATCTGATACGGGTATACTTGTCCCACCAAAATTAAGGAGAAAAAACATGACCGTTTCCGCACCCCGCTGGGATCTGACCAACGTCTATCCCTCGCTTGATTCAAAGAAATTCAAGAATGCCATCAAGACCTACAAATCCACGCTTGATGAATTGGATGCCTTCATCAAGAAAGCCGCCAAAGCCGACTCAAAGACTGACCCGAAGAAACTCGGCAAACTGCTCGGTGAAGCCGTGGAGCGCTTTAACACGCTCTTCGAGCTTTCAGGGACCATAGGTCCGTATATTTATTCGTTCATTACCACAAACTCGCGCGACACGGAAGCCATGCGCACTCTCTCAGAGTTCGAGCAGATGTCGGTGCAGGCGGATATCCTCAACACCAAATTCCGTGCCTGGGTGGGCAAGCTTGGGAAACCTGCCATCAAGAAAGCCGCCAAGACCAATGCCGTGGCAAAGGCACATGAATTTGCCCTGCTCGAGAATTCAGAACAATCCAAATACATGATGAGTGAGATGGAGGAAGCCCTCGCTGCGGAACTGACCTTGAGCGGAGGTAACGCCTTCGGCAAACTGCAAGGGACAGTCACCTCGCAGATGACCGTTGACTTTGAATTGGATGGCAAAGTTCAGAAGATGCCCATGCCTGCACTCATCAATTTGCGAGGTCATCCTGACGAAGCCACCCGCCGCCGCGGTTATGAAGCCGAAAACAAAGCCTGGGAGAGTGTCAAGGAAACTCTGACGGCATGCATGAACGGGGTCAAGGGGGAAACGCTGTCTCTCGATAAAAAGCGCGGACGCGAAGATGCTGTCCATGCCTCCCTTGATTTTGCCCGCATTGACCGCGCCACTTTGAACGCCATGCTCGGTGCAATGAAGGATTCCTTCCCGATGTTCGAGCGCTATTTCAAGCACAAAGCCAAACTGCTCGGCAAGAAAAAACTTGCCTGGTGGGATCTCTTCGCCCCGATGGGCAAGACCGACAAGGTCTATTCATGGAAGGAGGCACGCAACTTCATCGTGACCAACTTCAATAAATTCTCGCCGGAGCTCGGCGACTTCGCCAAGCGCGCTTTCGACAACAACTGGATCGACGCCGAACAGCGCGAAGGCAAGCGCGGTGGCGCGTTCTGCATGGGCGTGGAAGCTGTGAAGGAGAGTCGCGTCCTTTCCAACTTCGACGGCTCGTTCGACCAGGTCAGCACACTGGCGCATGAACTGGGTCATGCCTTCCACAATGAATGTGCCTATCAGGCAGGCAAGACACCCATCCAGCAGAACACACCGATGACACTGGCAGAAACTGCCTCCATCATGTGCGAGACCATCGCCACCGAAGCCGTGCTGGAACAGGTCACTGAACCGCAGGAAGTGTTGGCAGTGCTCGAAGCGCAGTTGAACAATGCATCGCAGGTGGTTGTGGACATTTACTCACGTTATCTGTTCGAAAAGGAGGTCTTCGAACACCGTGCCAAGTCGGAACTCTCCTCCGATGATCTGAATGACATCATGGAGCGCGCCCAGAAAGCTACTTACGGTAAAGGACTTGATGAGAAGTATCTGCAAAAGTTCATGTGGACATGGAAGCCGCATTACTATTCCAGCGGTTTCTCGTTCTACAATTACCCGTATGCGTTCGGTTTGCTCTTCGCCACAGGTTTGTATGCCATCTATCAAAAGCGCGGCGCGGAGTTCGTTCCTGCTTACAAGGAATTGCTCGCCACCACGGGTGAAGCACGCGCGGCAGAACTCGCTGACAAGTTTGGCATCAACATCCGCACCAAAAAGTTCTGGGCAGACAGCCTCACCATCATTGGCAAACGCGTGGATAGATACTGTAAATTGTAAAATTATATAAACGTAAACAAGTAGACACGTAAACAGGTTTCCCATGTCTACTGTTTAATTTCCAAACTAATCATGCCCAAAGCAAAAAGACTTATTGTTATTCCCCTCCTGCTTCTTTTCATAATAGCTTGTAGCGCAGTAGTGCCATCAGTTGACGAACCAACTCCAATACCAGTTGTTGAAATCATCCCCACTCCCACCGGTGGAAAGATCCCGCTTACCGAAGACGAAGTTCCGCGAGTGACTCTCGAAGATGCCAAAACCGCCTTTGACAATAAAATAGCGATCTTTGTGGATGTGAGAAGCAGGGATGCCTACAAGGCAGGTCATATTCCAGATGCGTTCTTGATCCAACTTGGTGAATTCGAAACCAGACTGGATAAGATCAAACTCCCAAAAGACCAGTGGATCATCACCTACTGTACCTGACCGAGCGAGCATACGAGCGCCCGTGCGGCGTTCCTCCTTTTGAACAACGGATACACCCACGTCTCAGCCATTCTTGGCGGTTATAAGGCATGGGTGGATGCGGGCTATCCATCGGAGCCATAAATGAAAATCCTTTCCATTGACCACGTTCAAATCGCCATGCCAGCGGGTGAAGAGGAAACTGCCCGCGACTTTTACATTAACCTGCTGGGATTTACTGAAGTCCCAAAGCCGCCAGAACTTATCAAACGCGGCGGTGTGTGGCTCCAGTCAGAAAATGCGCGATTGCATCTCGGTGTTGAAAATGATTTCCGCCCCGCGCGCAAGGCGCATCCCGCTTTAATCGTTGATGACCTGGAAACCATCCTGGAAAAGATCCAGCTTGCGGGATATGAATGGGACGAATCCCAACCTCCACTGGATGGATACAAGCGTGCGCACATCTATGATCCGTTTGGGAATCGGATTGAGTTGATGGAACGGCTGTGAATACGCCTCAAATTACCCCGTGGGCTGATTCATCAACCCCAACCCAATCCATGCTGTGGCAGATTATGGCAGACGAAGGACTTAGTCCCTATTCATGGTCAAACGGACCGCATGATATGTATCCCGTACACACGCACGGTTACAACAAGGTCATCTACGTGGTACGCGGTTCGATCACGTTCGGACTGCCCGAACTGGGACAAAGCCTCACGCTCAAAGCAGGCGACCGACTCGACCTGCCTGCAGGCACCGTCCATGACGCGGTGGTCGGCTCGCAGGGAGTTGTCTGTCTGGAGGGGCATAAAGGCTGATGGAAATAGAAGCAGTGTCAGGGGGTGAACCGTTTTGTCTCAATGAAAAAGACGCGCCCGTGATGGCGCGTCTTCTTTTTCACTGATAACTGGCTGCTGGTCTACCAGGTTGCGTTCAGCCAGCCGCGCAGTTCCATGGCTTTGACCACGCGTGAGATGGCGACCATGTAAGCCGCATCGCGCATATAGACATTTTCCTTTACGCTGGTATCGAGGACCGCGTTGAACGCTAAGGTCATCTTGGTGTCAAGGCGGTTGAGCACGGCTTCCTTCGTCCAGTAGTAATTGGCATCGTTCTGGACTTGCTCGAAGTAGGAGGTGGTCACGCCCCCGGCGTTGCAGAGGAAGTCGGGGATGTTGAAAATCTTGTTCTCTTTGAAGAAGTTGTCGGCATCGATGGTGCAGGGACCGTTGGCGCCCTCCGCAACGATCTTGACACGGCTGGACATCTTCTTGATGGTTTCGGCATTGACGTGCCCTTCGATGGCGGCGGGGATGAGCACATCAGCTTCTTTTGTGATCCACGCATCGCCGTCTTCGACTATATAGCCAGACTCTTCGGCTTTCTTTTTGTCGATGGTGCCATACTGGTCGGTGATGGAGAGCAGGAATTTCGGGTCGATGCCGCCTTTCTTGCTGTAGGTATAGGATTTTTTGTCGTGCCTGTCCCAACAGGAGACGCAAGCGACCGTGCCGCCGAGCATTTCAACGAATCCGATGGAGGCATATTGCGCCACGTTACCAAAGCCCTCAATGGCGGCAACTGCTTTGGTGGGGTCGATGTTGAGGTGTTTCATGGCTTCACGCACGGTATAGATGACGCCGTACCCGGTGGCTTCGGTCCTGCCTTCGGAGCCGCCACTGCCGAGGGGTTTGCCCGTGAACACACCGGGGGTGTACTGACCGACGAGTCGGGAGTATTCATCCATCATCCAACCCATCATCTGGGGGGTGGTGCCAACATCCGGCGCAGGGACGTCATTGCGGGGACCGATGTTCTTCCACATCGCCCCGACCCAGCCGCGGCAGATCTGTTCTTTCTCATTCGCGGAAAGCAGGGACGGGTCACAGACCACGCCGCCTTTGCCGCCGCCCAACGGGATATCGGCAACAGCGCATTTCCATGTCATCCAAGTGGCGAGGGCGCGGACTGTATCAAGTGTTTCGTCAGCTGCAAACCTGATGCCACCTTTATTGGGACCGCGCGCATCGTTGTGTTGTACGCGGTACCCTTGGAAGACGCGAGTCGAGTCGTCATCCATGCGGATGGGGATGCGGAAGGAATATTCCCGCATGGGCCAACGCAGAACTTCGCGTACACCGGGGTCGAGTTTGAGTATCTCGGCAACGGTATCGAACTGGGTTTGCGCCATCTCAAAGGCATTAATTGGTTCTGATATCATTTATGTATCTCCTAAGTTTATTGAATGGTAGGGAAAATATAAGCGGGCACCCCGGAACGGGTGCCCGCTTTTCGATTAGGGTATGTTAACCGCATTGTCATCGAATGAGCCCAATAAAGTTAACTGCCTGTTAACCATAACATGGGAGATAAACACTCGTCAATATGATAAAAGGCATTTCTTCCTGACAAAAAAGACCGGGTACTTTCCCGGTCTTACTTGCCTCATTCGAGGTCATTTTCGTCTGTGTCGTCTTCGCCTGTATCGAACTCGTATTCCACCTTATCATGGTCGAGGTAAACCCATAGGAGAAGTACGTGCCCGTCAGGGGTGTCCACGTTGCGTGCCGCCAGGATCGGGGCGGACTGTTCCATGCCCATATCGTTGCGATAGTGCAGGTGGATGGGGGATTGCGCCTTCCATGCGCGGTAACAACGCTCCACGAGCGCAGGACCGTTGAAAGTGCGCAAGCGCGTCAACGCCGGGACCGATAAGCCGGCACTTTCGTTCAAACTCAACGCCCAGCCGTCGTTCACAGCCTCAAAAACGGGAGGAGGTCCTTCAATAATTGTGATCTTATCATCCATAGTGACCGGGAATATACCACAAAAGATGGATGACATCATTACGAGACCGTTAGCCTAAAAACACTCATACAAAGAATTAACAACTTGCCATGCGATTTTCTTGCGTTCCCCCTTTTGGGTGGGTATACTTGATATATTATGGCACCGGAAAAAATCGGACGTTACGAAATCAAGGCAGAATTGGGACGCGGCGGCATGGCGACCGTCTATCACGGCTACGATCCGCGTTTCGAACGCGAAGTGGCGGTGAAAGTTTTACCGCCTGAACTGCTTCATTCAGATCCTCAGTTCAAACTGCGCTTCGAGCGTGAGGCAAAGATCATTGCCCAGTTGGAGCACCCATCCATCGTTCCTGTGTATGACGTGGGCGATGAAGGAGGACAACCCTACTTTGTCATGCGTTACATGAACGGCGGTTCGCTTTCGGAGCGCATCAAGGCAAAGGTAATGAGCATCGAGGAAGCCGCCAGAATCCTCGGGCAGATCGCTCCGGGGTTGGATGAGGCGCACAGCAAGGGCATTGTCCACCGCGACTTGAAGCCAAGCAACATCCTGTTTGACAGCAAAGGGACGCCCTATATTTCAGACTTTGGCATTGCCAAGTTGTCGCAAGCACAGACGAGCAGTGTCACCGGTAGTGCCATCATTGGTACACCGGCTTACATGGCACCCGAGCAGGCATCCGGGGAAACTGTTGACGGGCGTTCGGACATCTATGCTCTTGGTATCATCCTCTTTGAAATGCTGACTGGCAGGCAGCCCTATGAGGCCGATACGCCCATGGCGATTGCGATCAAGCACATCACAGACCCGGTGCCGCATATCCTCGAAGCCAATCCCAACCTGCCGAACGATGTGGAAAACATCATCCAGGTTGCGATGGCTAAGAACAAGGACGACCGGTTTGCCACGGCTGTTGAACTTGTAGCGGCGTTGCGCAACATCGACTCACCCGATACAAAGACAGTGATGCGTACCAGGGCAATGAAAGCCGTCGCACCGAAAACAGTGATTGCCGGTGATAAAGTCCCTGCACAAGGTGTAAAGAAACCGTTCAATGTCTGGCTTGTGATCGTCCCAATTCTTTTGCTGGGAATGATCGGGGGTGGATACGCTTTATTTAATGGGATCAGTTCTCCCGAAGCAACCGAAGCGTCGGTTCTTATTCCCACCGAACCTTCCGCTCCGCTTCCCACTTCGACCGTTGAGCCGACTCTTGAACCCACCCAGGAAGTCATCCCGCCCACCGAAGTCCCGACCAATACACCCATCCCCGTAACGGATACACCTGCTGCACCCGCAGTACCTGTGGTCGGCGGCTCGGATATGATCGCATTGATCGCCAACCGCGAGATCTGGCTGATGAACGTGGATGGCTCGAACCTCAGACAAGTGACAACCGATGGAGGCGAAAAAACCGATCTGCAATGGCTCAACCGTGACACGCTTCTCTTTATCAGTGGCAAGACCGTGAAGTATTACACCCTCTCTGCTGATAGGGTTGAGACGCTCACCAGTTTTAATTTCGAAGACAGTCTGGATGATTTCCAAGTTTCTCATGATCAAACTCAAGTGATGATCGCCATGAGCAATGAGATCTTCGTTGTGCCGTTCAGCATGGATTTCCTGAAAACCGTCAAGGATCGCGGTGATTTGAAAGAGGGAGGCTTTTGTATCTGGCCCACGGCAAAAACCGAAGCCGCTCTGCGCGTACAGGAAACCCGCTGGTCTGTGGATGACAAACTTGTGGCATGGCTCTATACAGGGAACAATCCTTACAATTCAAGTATCAATGCATCCCAGATCAGAGTGTTTGATATTTCCACTTGCGACCCCAACAGAATCACCAAAGTTTCCGGCGAGATCCCTGGCGTATATGTCTCTGAAGATAAGTACCCGGGGAATGACTTCCCCGATTTCGATTGGGATGGCGAGGTGCTGTTCACCTTCCATACCAACCGCCGCAATGGCGGCTGGGGAAATTTATACCGCTTCAACAGCTCAACCAACAAACAGACAGATTTCCAACCTGTCAATAACAACTGCTGTTATCGCGACATCCGTTGGAGCCCCGATGGCAACTACGTGCTCTTTGCCTACCAGGATGAGTCGCAGGGACCAAATGCCAAAACCGAAATCTACTATATGGAAGCGGGACTGCTCGATGCAGGCGCGAAACCTACGATAATTGAGCTGCCTGATGGTTTCTTCAAAAATCCCAAGGAAGCCCCCCAACTGGCCTGGCACCCGGAGGAGTAGTTATAAACTTTTCACGATATCACGAACCAAACCCGGACCTCGATAGATCAACCCCGTATACACCTGAACAAGACTCGCTCCCAAAGCGAGTCTTTTCTTTGCATCTTCGGGACTCATGATTCCCCCTGCGCTTACAACCGGGATTTTTCCATCTACAAGTTCCACCACCCGACTCAAAACCGCTTCACTCTTAACCGCAAGTGGACTCCCGCTCAACCCGCCTGTTTCACCCTGATGCCTTGACTTCAACCCCTCGCGCGCCAAAGTTGTGTTCGTGGCGATGACGCCATCCATTCCTTTATCGAGAATGACACCGACGGCATCGTCAAGCTCCTCATCGTTTAAGTCCGGCGCGATCTTCACAAGGATGGGAAGTTTCACGCTCCACGTTCCACGTTCCAGGCTGATTTGACCAAGAAGGTCTTCAAGCATTTCCCGTCCCTGCAACCTGCGCAGCCCCACCGTATTCGGTGACGAAATATTGATCGCCAGGTAATCGGCATACGGCATAAATTTCCGCATCAAAACAACATAATCGTTTGCAGCTTCTTCCAGCGAGGTATCCTTGTTCTTCCCAAGGTTAATCCCAAGAACAATGTTTCCAGGTCTGAACGTTTGAATGTTCGAACGTTTCAACGTTTCAGCGACGAAGTCCGCCCCCTTCCCCGGAAACCCCATCCGGTTGATCACTGCCTGGTCCTCTACCAGACGGAAGATGCGCGGTTTTGGGTTGCCAGGCTGATGTCGAAGGGTGACCGTTCCCACTTCCACATGACCAAAACCCAAAGCGGAGAGTCCGCGTGTGGCGATGGCATCCTTGTCATACCCGGCTGCAAGCCCAACGGGATTCTTGAACGTCAATCCGGATGCCTGAACAGGTTTGGGCGGCGTCTTATAGAGCTGGTTGAGAAACCAATTGGAAAGTGGAAAGTTCCCCGCAAATTTCAGGGCTTGAAGCGTAAGTTGATGTGCAACCTCAGGTTCGAGGTGAAAAAGAAGGCGACGGAACAGGGGGTACATCTATTTGGATTTATGAAGGGCAATATAGCGGTCACAATCAAGTGCATATTTCTTTGCACGCTTCTGCAGCTTGGGCATGAGTGAAAAATCCCCGCTCATAAGATCCTTGCCGTATTCGATCAACTGCTGGACCTTTTTCTCGATATCCGATGCCAGTTTCTCATCTGGCAACTTCGTGGAGCGAAAAGCCGCCTCGGGTGCAGGTGTTTTTACAACGCCCCGCTCGACCAACAACCAGCCCAAAGTGGATCTGTTCTCGGCGCTCTTGACATCCGAGATGTCGAGCCACGGTTCCCTGCCCAGTTCATAATGTAAAGTTACATCTGTAGTGGCGTTTACATACTGGATCGTACAATTTTTTTGCGTGTATACAGATTCACCCATCTTAAAGCCGTGCTTGGATTCAAGGCTGCGGAAGGCACTTGTTACGATACGTTCAAATTCTGATTTTTTCATATTACCGCTTTCGGGAGGTTAATTACGTGCTACGTAAAGTTATACCACCTTATCGCGTTTACCGATGCATTCAATTTCAATCAAATGCCGTCCGTCGATCCGGGTCTTTGACGTGCGCGAACACTTCCTTCAACATATCTTCATTCGTGCGGAACAAGGATAATGGCGGCAGTTCGTTCAAATTGAAGAACCCTACCGCCATTGTTTCATTGCTGATGTGCGGCTTACCGCCAATCAACCTGCACAGAAAGATGATCTTGAATGCATGATAAAACTCCAACGGCTCGACGCGGTTGGCATCTAGCACAGCGACCACCTTTTCTGTTTTTACGCGATAACCGCTCTCCTCCCACACCTCACGCTCCGCCACTGATGCGGGAGTGTTGCCAAGGTCTGCCCAGCCGCCGGGCATCGCCCAGCGTTCATCTGTTCGTTCTTGTATCAATAATATCTTCCCTTCATGTACCACTGCGCCGCGCACGTCAATTTTGGGTGTGGCGTATCCTGCCTGCATGGAAAAACTTTTGAGAACTAATTCTTTTGATATTTCAGATTCACTCTCGATCATTTCTGCGGTGATCTCCTGCAAACGTTTATAGCGTTCGATGTCGAATTCGTTCTTGCTGTACGCCAGCCCCGCCTGACTCAGCGAAAAGATCTCGCGTGCCCATCCGATCCATTTTGGCTGCTTCATGCGTTACCCACTTCCACAACTTCGTTGATCTCTGATGTTGCAAGCCGCTGCAAATAGAACTGCTGACGCGACAAACCCGAGCGATCACGTGCTTCGTACAATTCCTTGCGTGTGTACTGTCTTGTGTTCTGCGATTTTATCTCCTGCCGGACCGAAACCCCGTTGGCATGGTTGATCGCGTCACTGATCCGTTTTTTATGACCGAACAATAAATCCTCAGGTAATTGATCGAACGGAAACCAGGCAACCTCGATGGTCTCATTCGGCTGGGTTTTCAACTCACCGCCGATAGGTCTTGCCGTATACAACACCGCATGGACATCACGCATCCCACCGCCCAATCTTGAATAGACACCGACCAACCGCGTCAATTCCACATCCAGACCCGTCTCCTCCTTCGCTTCCCTGCTCCCCGCCTCAGCCATGGACTCACCATCCTCCACGCTGCCACCCGGCAAACACCACACTTCGAAATCTTCACGCTTCGTTAGAAGAACCTTTCCATCATCAATTACGGCAACGATCACAGCTAAACCTGGCATTTATTCTCCGATTGAATAGTGTAGGTCAGGCGTTATGGTTTTTTTTAGGAATTTACGCCGTAACCTTATTTCACAGTACATGTCGCCCTGAGGGATTGTTCGCTGCGACCGAAGGGTCTTGACCTTCAGGCGTAGAGACCCTTCGCTGCCACTCAAGGTGACACGATTACGGTATTTCCATTTTAAACTTCATTTAGCCTGACTATACTTTGATATGTATGATACGGCGGGTTGCAAACCCGCCACTACGAGTGTTTTTTTGAAAATTTTGTAAGCAAATCGAGCATGGGTAAGACGTATTTGAGACGCTTGTTTGTTTCATCCAAACTTTGTTCGCGTTCACGTTTCAATTCGTTACCATCGCGGTTAAGAATGAATGGATCCTCCCATGCCAGCCAGTCAACGTTGCGGGTTTTGATGTTGTCGTGCATGTAAAAGACCATTTCAGCGACCATGCTCAGGTCGGGATTCTTTACAAGCGGCATGATCTCACGCAATTGTTTTGCCTGAACGACGATGTGGCACCAGCCGTAATCCAACTCATTGCCGAAGAGATTCTTTCCGACAGCTGTAACTATCCCTTCAAGTTGACGATAATTTTGCGGGTGAGTCTCCCATGCGGATTGTGAACGGTGAAAGATCAGGGGCAGGTCATTATCGGTCAGTGTGTCAATGTCGGCGAGAAACGAGTCTCTGTATTCACTTTCCAATGCAAATGCCATGCGGTCTGGATAACAAAGATGAAGTGCCTGTTTGGGAGGTGCATCTTCCGCGGCGCGCTGATAGAGATAAGCAAAGTGTTCCCCAATAAGTTTGTTTCCGTCCACGGGGTAGACGGTGAAAAAATTGTCGGTGAGGATCAGGTCAATTTGCTGAAGCAGTTCAAGGGAGGAAGGAGGCGTGCTGATGTAAGCATGGTCAAAATGGTCCTTCAAATCCGGCAATATGGCGCGCAGGTGTGGAAACATCGTCCCGTCCGGGTCAGTGTAGGGGAAGGCGAGGGCGGGTCTCATTTATTCTTTGCGTTGTCCGCTTTTGATGAGGAAATATTGGACGATCTCTTCTTCGGGGTGCGGGATGTCCATGAGCGTGAACATCGCCGCCAGTTCGCCACGATGATGCGTGTTGTGGTTCGGCGGCTGGACCATCATCTGCCACAATGGCAGGGTGAATGTTTCACCTTTGGGGTTGGTGTAGGTGACAGCGCGCATTAGTGACTCTTCGGTCTGCTCGGCGATACATGTGCGCATTTTCTTTTCCACATCTACCCAATACTCGCGGATGGAGGCTATCGTTGGAAAATCCTTTGCGTTGAGAGCCTCACCCTTTTCGCCGACCCAACGCTGGGGCCACATGCGCTCGGAACTCATCATATGCACGAACACCGCATGGACGCTGTCCCAGCTATGTCCCTGCTTGCGGAAGAGTTGTTCGTCATTGAGCGTTTCGGCGACAGCGAGATAACGTTTGTTCGCCCAGTAGTTGTAGTTGTAAAGTTCGATCAGATATTCTTTTAGGTCCATGTGAAACCTTTCGTTTACAGGTTTGAACGTTCAAACGTTGGAGCGCTCGATAAACTTCCTCGTCTCCTCAATCTTATCCTTCCCCACCTTTCCATTCTCTTCCCAATACTCCAGCAATTGACCGATCGTCAGCACCGCGTGCATGGAGTAGCCTGCCTGCGCCAGCGACTCTTTCGCACCCGATTGCCTGTCTACCAATACGACAACATCTTTTACGACCAAACCTGCGCCAGTCAGTTTTTCGATGGCTTCGAATTTGCTTCCGCCTGTGGTGGCGAGATCGTCAATGACAACGACTGTCTCGCCTGCGTGGTATTCGCCTTCGATCTCGGCTTTGGTGCCGTATGTCTTCACTTCCTTGCGCGGATAGATCATGGGATAGTTCCCAGCGAGGGAAATTGCAGTCGCTAATGGAATTGCTGCATAAGGCAAGCCAGCGATGCGGTCGAAATTTAAGTCTTTGAGCAATGGTAAATATGCCGCGCCAATCTGTTCTAACAGTTTGGGATAGGTGATGATTCGGCGTAGGTCAATGTAAATGGGACTCTTGAGTCCCGACTTGAGGGTGAATTCGCCGAATTTGATACAGCCTGCAGAGAGGAGTTCATCGGCGAGAGATTTTTGTGATGGAGTGAGTTCGGTCATTTCGTTTCCTTTTATTTACCGCCAAGCACGCGAAGAGCGCGAAGATTTTATAAAGGTTTTCTTGGCGGGTTTGGCGCTCTTAGCGATTCAATTCTCTTTTGATATGCAAAATCTGATCTCTGATTTCTGCCGCAGCAACCTTCGGATTCTCAGCTCGAGAGATTCCGCGCGAGATGGGGATGAGCATCCCTTTGCCATCTGCACGGAGACCTGATTTGAGTGCGATTTCCAAGTCACCGCCCTGGGCGCCGACGCCAGGGGATAGGAACCACAGGTCAGGCACGGCGGCGCGGATCATTTCCATGATTTGCGGATGGGTGGCACCAACGACCAGACCTATGTTATTATTCCCATTCCATTTTTGTGCAAGCTGCGCGACATAAATGTATAACGGCATCGGCATGTCCGATCCCATTGGCATGACCAGTAGATTCTGCAAATCCATTGAACCTGCGTTGGATGTTTTACAAAGCAGGAATACACCTTTCTCTGGATAATTGAGAAACGGATCAATCGAGTCCTTGCCAAGATACGGACTCAACGTAATGCAATGCGCTCCTAAAGTTTCAAACGCGGATTTGGCGTAGGCTTCGGCTGTGGATGCAATGTCTCCGCGTTTGGCATCGAGAATGACGGGGATGAGTGAACCGAGTCGCTTTGACTCTTCGTCGATGGCTTCGATGACCTGCTTGAGTGCGGTCCAGCCTTCGGGACCGAAGACTTCGAAGAACGCCGCGTTGGGTTTGAATGCCGCAGCGTAGGGAGCGGTCTGTTTGATGAGATTCAGACAGAAGTCGAGGGCAGAAGCGGGAGTCGGCGATTTGAGTTCGCTGCTATGCGGGTCAAGTCCAACACATACTAGGGATGAACAGTCGTCGACGCGTTTTTCCAAAAAAGTAAAAAAAGTTTCCATGTTTAAGAGTTCCAAGTGTCAAGTTCCAGTTCCAAGTAAACCTGAAACGTGGAACTTGGAACGTGATACATTAGGCTTTGCCTAAAACCATCGCGAGCAACGCCATTCTCACATACAACCCATACTCCATCTGACGGAAGTATGCCGCACGCGGATCGTCATCGAAGTCGGGGCTGATCTCGCCGACGCGCGGGAGCGGATGCATCACGATCATCTCCTGCTTGGCAGCTTTCATGATGGCGGGGTCGATCACGTACGCACCCTTGACCTTTTCATAATCGGCGGGGTCTTCGAAGCGTTCCTTTTGGACGCGCGTGACATACAGCACATCGGTTTCGGGCAGCACTTTATCGAGCGTGTTGAACTCCGCCTGCGGAATACCCTTCGCGCTGACCTCGTCCATCACTTCCTTTGGCATCTTCAAAATATCGGGCGAGACATAATTGATCTTGACCTTGAACATCGAAAGCAGACGCGCCAGCGAATGGACGGTGCGCCCGTATTTCAGATCGCCGAGCATGGTCACGGTCATGCCGTCCACCTGACCCGCACCGAGTTCCTCGAAGATCGTGAACGCATCCAACAACGCCTGAGTGGGGTGCTCACCCACGCCGTCGCCCGCGTTGATGACAGGTTTGCGCGCCGCCTTTGCCGCGATCGCCGCCGACCCCGTTTCGGGATGACGCAGCACGATCACATCGGCATAACATTCGAGTGTGCGCACGGTATCGGCAAGGCTTTCGCCCTTCGACACCGACGAATACTTCACCTCGTTGATCGGAATGACGCTCCCGCCGAGCCGTTCCATCGCGGCAGTGAACGAGGACGATGTTCTCGTAGACGGTTCATAGAACAGGTTCGTCAGGATTTTCCCTTTCAGCAGATCGAACGTCCCGACGCGCTCGACCATGCCACGCATCTCGTGCGCTACACCGAACACGTACTCCAGATCGGCGCGGCTGAACTGTTTGACGGATATGATGTCCTTGCCAAACCACGCGGCGTGTTTGTTCTCGCCAAACGGCAGGTAAGGGGATTGAGATTCAGTAGGCATAAGTTTTGTCTCCTAGTCTTTTAGTTTGCTAGTCGGCTAGTCCTTCCGTTTCGACTAGAGGACTAGCCGACCAGAGGACAATCAGACTATTTATTTGATCGGGACTCTGGTTGCACGTTGACAACGAATCCCGTTGAATCACATTCTTCTACGCCTCAACCTTTCTCTGCTCGAGACTTTCTTCGGGTGAAGCTGATACTACTCTTATGAACATTTTCCACAATTTGGGCAGATACTGTTCCTGTTTATTCTAGTTTTCTCGACATAGTTTCGGAGAGATAAGCGACATTTCAAACACAAAAATTCGTCGTTTCTGTTCTATCTCTTTTTGGAATATATACAACATCTTCTTCAATAAATTCTGCGAGCCACCTGTTTCTACCTTTTTCCCAATAAACAGTAACAGAATTTTCAAGATCTTCTTCATTGTCACTATAATCAAAGACGATTAATTGAACACCCTCTTGGAGACGCACACCTGCATTTGATAAATCTCGCAATGAACCAAATGTATCTAAAGCGACTGCGAGTTTTGACAAATCTCTAGGCGAAGCTTGTAACCCGTTATAGTCAGCATAGATTCTTGGAAAATTCATTAATCACTCCTCAATTTGCTTCCATTGTACGGGATGGCTTTGCTTGCGTGCTTCCCATTCATCGGCAAGGATGCCATACATCAAAGTATCCCACCATCTGCCTTTGTAGAATTCCTTTTCTCGTAAGCGACCTTCATGTTGCATTCCCAATTTCTCCAGCACATGCGTCGAACCGAGATTGTCCGCAACACAGTTTGCCCAGATACGATGAACACCAAATCGGCTGAACCCAAAATCCACCATGGCATGTGCGGCTTCTGTGGCGTAACCGTGATTCCAATACTTGGGGTTGAGTTCGTAACCGATATCTCCTTCAAAGGCATTGACTTTGTCCATGCGAACGCCGCAATTGCCGATGAGCAGGTTGTTCGATTTCAATGTCACTGCTAATTGAAACCTGATACGCGGCACTTCCTTTTCATTATCCAGAAACCAACCGACAAACTCCTGTACAGACTCGGGCGTTCTGTCGCTCTCAGTCCATTCGTAATAACGCAAATACAGCGGATCGGTTTGATATTCCAAGACCCGCTTCCAATCTTCTGGCACAAAGTCACGCAGGATGAGTCGTTCGGTTTCGATTTTCATTTCCATTTACAAAGACTTCCGAAGTCTCCAAGACTTCGGAAGTCTGACACATCACAATCTTGCCAACAATTCTGCAGGGTGCAAAATATCCACGCCTTCAAAGGGATTCAACACAAGCAGATCATCATCACCCGTGACGATGGCGTCTGCTTCGCCTGCGAGTGCGGCTTCAAGAAACTTGTTGTCCTTGGGGTCGCGGCAGGCTGTGACTGTTTGCTTCGGAATGACCAATTCCCCGCGCAGGCGGACAAGATTAATCAAGGCGGTTATATCGTCAGGTTGGATGTGATATTTCTCCTGAATCTTTGGATGGCTAAGCACATCAACAATTTCAACCATCATCGGCGTGGAATAGATCGCTGTGAACCGTGCATCACGGAGGGCATGGAGAATATCTCCGATAGTCCCTCTGGGACGAATCAGCGCGCTAACAAGAACACCTGTGTCTACTACCACGCGCATCCGTTATCCCTTGCGTGCGGTTTCGATATCTGCGGCAATCTCTTCGTCACTGAAAGAAGCGTTGAGTTGGGCAAGTCGATTCCACACCTGGTCGAAGCGCGCCAACACTTCGCTTTCCTGCATCTGCTGAAAGCGTTGATAATCATCATAAGGAAGAAGCACCGCCTCTGGACGCGAGCCGCGGGTCAATATGAGTGGGGTGCGCTTGCGAACAACATCCTCGAAGAAGGAACGAAACTGCCTTTGAAGTTCAGTCACACCGATAATTTTTTGCATTTTGATTCCTTTCTACATACTACAATATGTATTGTAGCACATATTAGCAATTCTTACTTTACACGAACGTTCCTTCCATATCCTTTTTTAGCCAAAACCTTCCCATCCTCAAAAGCGACTTGTCCGCGCAGGACAACCTTCCGCACCTTACCTTTGACCTTCCACCCCTCGAACGGAGTCCAGTTACAGCGGGTGAATTGGTTAGCAGCTTTGATCTCGTATTCGGCGGTCTCGTCCACTTCGATCCATGTTTCGCTTGGTTCGGGGATGTTGAATATCTTGCGCGGGTTACTGACTGACTTCTGAATGATATCGTCAATGGCCAATCGTCCATCGTCCACAGCAGTCAACAATAAGGGAAGTAATGTTTCCAAGCCAGGGAATCCAGGCGGAGGATTATCCGAATCTTTTTCTTCTACGGTATGTGGGGCATGGTCGGTGGCAAAGCAGTCAATAACGTCCATGTTTGCCCAGAGCGCGTCTACATCTTCCTGAGTGGCTAATCGTGGACGAACTTCACTTCTCCCCTCAATCTTCTTTCCTCTTTCTTCTTTCATTACTTGCGAAACCATGAACAGGTGATGCGGGCAGACTTCACACGTCACCTTGATGCCGCGTTCCTTCGCCGCTTTGATGAGCAAAACTTCTTCTTTCAATGAGATATGTGCAATATGGACGGGACGATCATAGACCGCGGCAAACAAAATCCCTGCTGCCATGGTCCTTGATTCGGAGTGAAGAACAATCGGCGCGGACTTGGGGAAGTTGTTGAAGTGCGGCATCCACAAGGTCATGTCATCGAGGCGGAGTTCGCCGAAGGTGGAGTCGAGGTACATTTTCAAGCCCGTGGCTTTATCTGCGAGAGCGGGAAGAATGTTTGCGTTATCAGGTCCTGCACCGACGTATTGACCGTAGTCACAGTGGGCTTTTTGCTTCGCGGCATCGAGTGCGATGTTGAGAGTCGACTCGTCGAAGATGGGAGGCTTGGTATTGGGCATCGCCAATATCGTTGTCACACCGCCAGCAAGGGCAGCTTGCGTGACTGTGTCCCAATCTTCTTTATGAGTTTGTCCAGGTTCGCGCACGTGGACGTGAGGGTCAATTAAGCCGGGGAGTTTGATCATGTGTCGGGCTCCAGGTTTCAGGTATCGGGTTGGAAAGATGCGGACATGATGATGGGGACTGAGAACGGCAGACCATCCTCAATCCCCATTGTACAACGTTGAAGAGCGAGTCTGTTAGTCGCCGCGCACTGCAGGAGCTTTGAAGATCAGGAAGATCGAGTTGACGAAGATGCCGACGATGGCTGCGAAAACGATGGCGGGGATACCGCTCGGGAACAGGAATGGGATCTTGAATGGGAATAGTCCGTCCGCGAGAGCTAGGTTTCCGCCGATGCCGCAGACGAGGATGATCGCGCCGACTGCGAGTTGCTTCGGGTCGAAGAGGTTGACCTTCTCAGATTGGATGAGTGCCACGCCCTGCATGCCGATTACGCCGAAGAGGTAAATGCTCAAGCCGCCGACGACAGCTGCGGGCATTGTGTTGACGAGCGCCACGAGTTTGCCGAAGAAACCGAAGACGGTTGCCATCCCGCCAGCCGCCATAAGAACTGCAGTGGAGTAGTTGCGTGTGATCGCCATGAGTGAGTTGTTCTCGCCGTAGTTCGTGCCTGCACAACCGCCTAGGAAACCCACAATAAGGTCGTCAGAGCCATCGGCAACGAGGTTGAGACCGATGAGTTCCTTGATGTTGAATGGCTTACGTCCAAGTTCGGCGGCGAGTTCGTCAATGTAGAGGCTCATCTGGTAGAGGTGGGCTGTCGATTCGGGAACGGTGGCGATGAAGATGAGCGCAACGCTCAAAGCCATTCCCCATGCTTCGGGATTGGTGAAGGCGGGGAATGTGAATTTGGGCAATTCAAACCAGCCCGCGCTGGCAACAGATTCGAAATGTACCAAACCAAATGGAATGGCTACGAGGTAACCGAAGATGGCGCCAAGCAAGATAGGTAACATGCCAATCAGTCCCTTGCCTTGCAGATAGACCGAGAACAAAATCGTCCCAATCAATGTGATGAAAGCAACTGTCCATGTTTTGGCAGCGACTTCGGGAGCTGCCCAGTTGCCAGCATTACCGAGCGCTGCGCCAGCGAGTGCCACACCGATGACCATCGCCATTGAGCCAGTGACGATGGGAGGCAGAACGCGGTCAAGTGCTGCTTTGCCGACGCGCATGATGAGCAAACCAACAAGAATTTCGAAGACTGCGGTCAGGATGATACCGACCTGTACGATCTTCACACCTTCGGGGCAGTATACGGCTGCGGAGTTGTAGCAATCGGGGGCGAAGCGGCTCATCACTGTGATGACGACTGCGATATAAGAAAATGATGAACCATAATACATGGGGATCTTGCGCTTCGAGACCAACAACGCAACGATGGTACCAAGCCCTGATGCCAGCAGGGTGATACCAACATCGAACTTGGTCAGGATGGCAACCAGCACCGTGGCAGGGAACATCGTCAGGAATTGCTGGAAGCCGAGCGAGAGCATCGCTCCGAGGGGCGGGGTGTCGTCAGGCAGGTAGCCGAAGACTTGGGGTTTACTTGCGGTGGACATATGCATTCTCCTCTTTTGATTTGGATTTTTCCCTCACCCTAGCCCTCTCCCACAGGGAGAGGGGACGATGAAGGTATAAAAAAAGAGAGCCGCTAAAAGCGACTCTCAGTTTTCCGAAAAGTAGAGACAATCATCCCGAAGAAGTGTTGGGGCAACAATCTTTTGGGGTCGGGATGCCTGTACATTGGGCGGAATTTTACGCCGAATCGAGGATGTGTCAAGGGATTGGGGATTGGGGAAAGTTTGTGGAAAAAGCCATTTGGAGCAGGAGCAACCATCCCTTAAGGATGACCCCGGAGCGTCCATTTGAATTCATCTCCTGCATGGTAGAATCCCAGCCGCACAACTTATCTATATTTATAGG
Source organism: uncultured Anaerolinea sp. (assembly GCA_964436455.1). Lineage (GTDB taxonomy): Bacteria > Chloroflexota > Anaerolineae > Anaerolineales > Villigracilaceae > Defluviilinea. The sequence goes on from CAYTDB010000071.1 coordinate 19,157, forward strand.
ATGACCGCGCAGGAAGCGGAATCAAGGAGTAAAAAATGGAAGTCAAAACTGGAACCTGGACCGAGAAAAAAGGTCTGGCGCAAATGCTCAAGGGCGGCGTCATCATGGATGTGGTGAATGCCGAACACGCGAAGATTGCGGAGGATGCAGGCGCATGTGCCGTGATGGCATTGGAACGCGTGCCCGCTGATATCCGTGCGGATGGCGGTGTTGCCCGCATGTCTGACCCTGAGATGATCTTGAAGATCATGGATGCGGTGTCAATTCCTGTGATGGCGAAATGCCGCATTGGGCATTTCGTTGAGGCACAGATCCTTGAAGCGATCGGCGTGGATTATATTGATGAGTCAGAAGTGTTGACCCCCGCCGATGAAACCAATCACATTTTGAAGCACAACTTCAAAGTGCCATTCGTTTGCGGATGCCGCAACCTTGGCGAAGCATTGCGACGTGTCGGCGAAGGTGCAGCAATGATCCGCACGAAAGGCGAAGCGGGGACTGGTGATGTTGTTGAAGCGGTTCGTCATGCACGCACGGTGTTGGGCGATATTCGCCGATTGACCACAATGGCTGATGAAGAGTTGATGCGCTATTCGAAAGAGATCGGTGCGCCGTATGAACTCGTGAAAGAGACAAAGGAACTCGGACGCATGCCCGTTGTCAACTTTGCAGCAGGCGGTCTTGCAACTCCTGCTGATGCGGCATTGATGATGCAGCTCGGTGTGGATGGTGTGTTCGTTGGCTCTGGCATCTTCAAGAGCGGTGACCCCGCCAGGCGCGCTGCGGCAATCGTCAAGGCGGTGACACATTACAAAGATGCATCCATCCTTGCAGAAGTGAGCAAGAACCTCGGCGAAGCGATGGTTGGTCGCAACGTGTCGCAAATGCCCGAGGAAGAAAAGATCGCAGGACGGGGTTGGTAAGAGCCAGTGACTCAGTGATCAGTTATCAGTGAATAGTTACTGATGATTGATCACTGTTTACTTTGAACGGACTGTAAAGATATATGAAGATTGGAGTGCTCGCCCTGCAAGGTGATTTTTCAGAGCATATCGCGATGCTCAGGCGGTTGCATGTGGAGACATCCGAAGCTCGTTTGCCTGAGCATCTCAATGGGCTGGATGGTCTCATCATCCCTGGTGGCGAGTCGACTACGATTGGCAAGCTTGCAGTTGCGTACAATCTCATGGAACCGTTGAAGCAGTTTGGTCGGCGCCATGCCATTTGGGGAACATGCGCGGGTGCGATATTTATTTCAAAGGATATTGGTCGCAACCAGCCCTTGCTTGGTCTTATGGATATCAAGGTTCAGCGCAATGCTTTCGGTCGTCAGGTGGATTCCTTCGAAACGGATCTCGACATCCCTGAACTTAAACAAGCCACTGGATCGGACGCTCCATATCACGCGGTTTTCATCCGTGCACCGATCATTGAATCGGTCAACGGGGACGCAAAGATTCTCGCCTCAGTCGCAGACGGGAGAATTGTCGCCGCCCAACAGGGACATCTCCTCGCTACATCCTTTCACCCCGAATTGACGAACGACACGCGCTTCCATGAATATTTTCTTTCATTGGTTGATTGACGAATGATGTCATTGCGAGGCGTTGTCCTGAGCAGAGCCGTCCGATTGTTGGATAGCGCAGATGAAGGATAGCCCGAAGCAATCTCCAACTCAATTAAGAGATTGCTTCGCATCAAACGCTCGCAATGACATATAATTTAAACATGTCCATTCGCCCGCTTGCACTTTTGGATCTGCCATATCTCCACAGCTTCCGCGATGATGTAGTGGCGCTTGATGCCACGCGGATATTAACTCGCGGCAATCCATTAGGGGCAGTGGGGTTGCTTTCGTATGTAAATCCCACTCGACACATTTATTCTGCAATTGCGAATGGTGAAGGTGACACGGTATTGGGTGGAATCATTCATTGGCAGGATGAACCATTTGCAAAACTCTATTATCTGGCCCCATCATCCCAGCTTAACCATCCCTATCTCCCCGATCTGATCGAGAACCTTGCCGAGCAGGCAGGGACATGGGGAGCATTTCATGTCCTTGCTGAAGTGGATGAAACGAGCGTTGCATACGTGTCCCTGCGCAAGGCAGGATTTTCGGTGTATGCTTGGCAGAGGATGTGGGATGTATCCGGGGTGGAAGAAGCAGGTTCGGGGTCCGACTGGATGCGTGTGAAGTCTGTCCATGTGTCATCGGTGCAAAATCTATATCATCAGATCGTCCCGCCATTATTGCATCCCGTCGAGCCGCAGCCTAAAGCTGTCGTCGGTTGGATGTGTAATGAAGGTGCCAAGTGTTATGTGAATGTCTCGCAAGGTGCGCATGGGATCGTGCTTACGCCGCTCATCCATCCCGAGGCGACGAATGTCAGCGGTAAGATTTCAGCCTTGATCAGCAGCCTGCCAGACCGCCGCGGAAGACCGGTGTACGTTTGTGTACGTTCCTATCAAGCATGGATCGAACCCGTCCTTGCAGATCTGGGCGCAAAAGCTGCGGGGCGTCAGGCTGTGATGGTCAAGCATCTTGCGCGGTTGGTAAAAGATCCGGCGGTGGTGCGTGCGACACAGCCGGCGGGGGTAAGTGTCCAGCCTTCACAGGTGAGCAAGTTTAATGGGAAGAAATAAAATCTATTTACAACTACTTTCCAATGCGGGGACAGCTCGTTTCCCTTATAATAGAACCATAATCTGATTCCTCAGAACAGGAGGTAACTTTTCGATGGTGAAGCATATCTAAACCCCCGTAAGCCGCTGACCTGACGACCCTCACGGCGCAAGTATTTCCCCCTTCGTCTCTCATTTACACAATAACTGTGGTCACGGAACCTGAAACTTGAAACGTGACGCCCGAAACCGAATTATGACTAAACAAAAACAAATAACAGACGACCTCGACGCGTTGCTCGATGTTCTGCCTCTTGATATCCGCCATGCGGTGGAGAAGGCGAACAACAGCGAGAACCTGCTCGAGATCATTCTAGATTTGGGACGCATCCCCACTGTCCGTTTCGTGGAGAGTGAAGTAAACCTGCGCGAGACCGAGATCACACGTGACGAGCTTGATTACGTGGACGAACGCACCGGTGAATTTGACGCGGATAACCGCGCCGGCATCGAGCGCACGTTGCATCGCATCTCTGCGATCCGCAATCGGCGCGGCGCCGTTGTCGGTTTGACGTTGCGCGTCGGTCGCGCGGTGTATGGAACGGTTGACATCATTCAGGACATCATCGAGTCGGGCAAGTCCGTGCTCATCCTGGGTCGTCCTGGTGTGGGCAAAACGACTCTCCTGCGTGAAGCCGCGCGCATTCTTGCTGAATCAAAGCGTGTGGTGATCGTGGATACGTCCAATGAAATCGGCGGTGACGGTGATGTGCCGCATCCCGCCGTGGGCAAGGCGCGCCGCATGCAAGTGCGTGAGCCTATGCTCCAGCATGAAGTGATGATCGAAGCTGTCGAGAATCACAACCCCGAAGTCATCGTCATCGACGAGATCGGGCGTGAACTTGAAGCCCTTGCCGCACGCACCATTGCGGAACGCGGTGTACAGCTTATCGGCACGGCGCACGGTCAGACACTCGATAACCTTTTGCTCAACCCAACGCTCAGCGACCTTGTCGGCGGCATCGAAGCGGTCACGCTTTCAGATGAGGAAGCACGTCGTCGCGGCACCCAGAAAACGGTCCTCGAAAGACGCGCACCTCCCACCTTTGATGTCCTGATCGAGATCCAAACCCGCGATCGTTTCACAGTTCATCTCGATATCATGGCGTCCGTGGATGCGCTGCTTCGCGGATTCCCATTGCCTCCCGAAGTGCGGACGCGCGATGAAAAAGGCAAGATTAAGATCGAGAAAGCCGAACCAGCTTCTTCGTCGAGGGTGGATGCGAAGGAGAGGAAAACGCCTCGCCACGGACGTCAACCTGCTCCGGCTTCCGAGGAAACTTATACAACACCCAAAGCGGTTCCGTCATCGACAGGCGCTGCATTGCAGCCTATAAAGGTGTATCCGTATGGCGTGGCGCGCAACAGACTGCAACAAGCCGCAAAACGACTCGGTGTGCCCGCCATCATCGTGCGTGACGTGAGCGAGGCCGACGCGCTGGTGACCCTGCGGACGTATTATCGCAACCGCCAGCAAACCGTGATCGAAGCCGAGCAGCGCGGCATGCCGATCTATGTATTGCGTGCGAACACCGTGGCTCAAGTGGAACAGTTCCTTGGTGACCTGTATAACCTGAGCGCCGCGCCGATGCGTGACAACATGGAAGACATCCGCAGTGAAACGCAACAGGCGATTGCCGCTGTCTTGAACGGCGAACGCTGGGTGGATTTGCCCCCGGGTCCGTCACTGGTGCGGAGGCTCCAACACGAAATGGCGCGTAATGCTGAATTGGTCAGTCACTCGTACGGGAAAGAACCAAGAAGGCATGTGAGAATTTTTCGTGAATAACTTGTAGAGGCGGGTATCAGACTCGCCTCTACTTTTACATTCTATTCGGGGGACTATTGAGATGAGATTACTCTGTAATTTGTACAAACAAATCTGTATATGCGCAACCACCTGTTTTTCGCACGACCACAAAAGTCACCAGCAATTCCAAATCTGAAAATAAGCGGAAGATATGGTAAGGTATTGGCAATCCAATGATACCAACCTTATCTGTATTGTTTTCTAACATCGTGACCGCCAAAGGTGACATTCATACCAAACAACTGCAAGCCGCTTGGAACGATGATTACCTGCTCAAGGTG
>CAYTDB010000072.1:0-23583 GCA_964436455.1 uncultured Anaerolinea sp.
ATCTTTTGGGGATGGCTTCACCGTGGACTCTCTCCACACCGGCGGGACTCTTCGCCCAGACATTATCAAAGACCTGAAACTCGCCTCCCACGGACTTCAAGTTGATTCTGCTCCCCAGCCTTTCATCACCCTGTTAGCGGATGGCTCCCCCCTCACGCTCGACGCCGAGTCCATCAAACGCATTTCCGAAAAAGACGCGGCACGCTTCCCTGAATTTGTCCGCTTCATGGACAAGTGCGCGAGCATTCTCGATACAGCGTATGCCACCATCATGCCGCGCCTGCCGATGAACTTCGGCATTCGCGAAGGCTGCGGCTTGCTCGAACTCGGTCTTGAACTGAAGCTCGCAGGTCGCAAGGACATGCTCAACTTCATCCGCGCCCTGCCGATGACCGCGCAGGAACTCGTGGAAGAATTCTTTGAGTCTGAAACCGTCTACGCCGCAATATGTGCCGTTGCCATTCACGGCTCGGCACTCGGACCGATGGGCGCAGGCACCGGCTACACTTTGATTCACAATTGGATGAATCGGGACGGGCTGGCTCACAAGAATGTTGGCAAAGCAGGCGAGATCACAACTGCCTTAACAAATGCGGTCAAAGCCTTTGGTGGTGAGATTAGAACCGAAGCGGAAGTAACGAGTATCCGAGTGGAAGGGCAGGTGGCAAAAGGTGTTCTTCTTGCTAATGGCGAGGAGATTTCCGCCAACCAAATCCTCTCCGCTGCTGACCCGAAACATACTTTGCTCCAATTGGTTGGTCCACGCGAGTTACCGCCTGAATTCGTCTGGCACACCCAATCCATCAAAATGCGCGGCTCGGTGGTAAAGGTCCATTTGTTGACCGAGGGCAATCACGGTATTCCCGCAGGGACAGTCGTCCTCGCTCCTTCCATCAAGTATCTCGAAAAAGCCTACGATGCAACGAAGTATGGCGAGATTTCCGAAAAGCCCTATCTTGAAGTCACTACTTCGGGCAACACGGTTTCCATCCACTTCCAATTTGCACCGTACAACCTGAAACGTGGAACATGGAACTTGGAACGCGAAAACGTTGAAACATTAGCGATTGACACGCTTGCAGATCATTTCGTAAATCTGAAATCGTCAATCGTAAATTCAAAGACCATCACTTCTGAAGATTTGGAATCCACCTACGGTCTTACTGAAGGCGACCTCAATCACGGGCAGCTCATGCTCGATCAATTCCTGTTCATGCGTCCCATGCCGGGCTGGTCGAATCACAAAACGCCCATTGATAACCTCTACCTCTGCGGAAGCGGAGTCCACGGCGGAGGGGGAGTCAGCGGTGTGGCCGGGAGAAATGTTGTGAAGATCTTGAAATGAGGGGAGGAAGACCAGCGGATTATCCTGCTGGTCTTATGTTATATTCCCGACAATGACACAAAAAAAGCTTCTTGCCTTTGGCATCATAATATTACTCATTGGAATCCAAATTCTGTATGACCCGATCTTATCTGCCAAACATGCATTGACGGTTTCACGCGTCCGCACGGAATTGCCGGATGCGCGCGCCAGGTGGGATGCAACCGGCATTACAGATTACACGTTTGAAATTGTCGGGGATGCCCGGTCCATTTGTCAGCCATCAGCTGTCATTGAAGTGCGAAGCGGTGAAGTGGTCATGGTGGAAACGAAGGATTTCACAGCAGATTCCCCCTCACAGATTCTTCCTCATGACAAATGGGCTGATCCGGATTGGGGCGAAGAGGTCTTCCTATGCAGTTACTTCCACTTTACGATGCCGCATATCTTTGACATGGTCGATGAGACCCTGCGAAACTTTCCATCTTCGATCATGTACACGAGCTTTGATCCGCAATATGGATTTGTTTCAAAATTCAGTTCTGGTATTTATGTGGGGTATGGTCTGGCGCGACCGAAACTCAGCAATTGTTGTAATACGTTCGAGATTCAAAATTTTCACGTGCTGACCCGGTAACATCGGGGATTCAATGTAGGAGCGAAGCAATGCTTCGCCCCTACACGTTATTTCTCTGCCAGTTTGATCGCGACCTCAATTTCCCATATTGACTTGCGCGGCTCAACCTTCGGATCAGTGAGAAAAGTCTCGTAACGTCCGCGGAAGTTATCTCCCTGTTCGGTATCCCAGCGGTCAAACTCCAGACCTTGGGCACGGACCCATTCGATCAAGCCGCGGTTTCCAGAGATGCCGCCACCTGAATAGATGAGGCTCGCGTATCGCCCTGCGGGAATGAAATCGCCCTTGATGTTTCCATTTTCAGGAAATGCCTTTCGAACGGGAACGCAGTATGAAATATCCATGAAACCGCGCATGTCAATGACGTGGTAACGAAGGAAAGGCCGACCGGAAGTTTTGACTTTATTATTCTCAACCCAGTCATTCAACTCACCCGCAATCCTGCTGATCTCTTTGGACATGCCCTTGAATGGCGCAGTAATCCGAATGCCCATGTATTTATTTTTGAGGCGCTTGTCTATTTTGGGTTTGCCGATTGTGGTCATTTATGGTCTCTGGTATACGCGGACATAATCCACCGTCAGGAATTGCGGGAAGGTGGTTGTCTTATCGGGATAACCGGGCCACCGTCCTCCAACCGCCACGTTCATGATGATAAAGAAGGGATGGTCGAATATCCATTCATCGGGTACATCCGCTGGTGTGATCTTGAAATATTCCTGGTCATCGAAATACCAGCGGATTTCGTTCTCCTTCCATTCGATCGCATACACGTGGAAATCGTTATAAAGCGTCCCTTCAGGGACAACTAGGCTCGAACCGACTCCGTTGCCGCCCGAATATCCCGGTGCATGGACGGTTGCATAAATAGTGGTTGGTTCCCGTCCGATATGTTCGAGAATATCAATTTCGCCCGAGCCGGGCCAGCCTTTGTTATTGTCGCCGAGCATCCAGAAGGCGGGCCAAATGCCCTGTCCATAGGGGAGTTTCATGCGTGCTTCGATGCGTCCATATTGCCACGAGTGCAGCCCCTGTGTTTTGATGCGGGCTGATGAATAGGGTCGCCCTGCAGGCAGGCTGGGATCTTCACGCGCTTCGATCACCAACATGCCATCTTCAATGCGGATGTTTTCGGACTTGTCGGTATAGGCCTCCCACTCGGCATTGCCCCAGCCGTTGCCGCCCAAATCGAATGTCCAGTTTTCACGGTTCAATTCGGAGCCATCGAACTCGTCATGCCAGACGATTTCCCATCCCTCCCGTTCCCATTCAGGTGGCGCAAACATGCGGCATCCTCCAAGCAGGAAACTTAACAAAATTACGATACTGAGTTTCTTGTACATGTTAACCTTTCTCAAGTGTAGTATTAAAGTGTTTCCATTAAACAGCCAATGGATGATGGAGTCAAGAATCAAAACATCCGAAGCCAGACTGACTTCGGATGTCCTTTACGACAAGACCTGCTATTTTGGCACCCGCAGGATGACACCATTCTGTGACGGATCATGCAGCAACAGCCCCGCCTCCGTTTCATTCGACGGGATGCCTGCCGCGTCGACCCGAGCCAAAACCTCATCGTAAGCCTTTTGATTCGGCAGCTCGATCGTGAAGTAGCGCAAGCCGACAGCATCAGGCGGAGGGGGAGGCGCACCATGTCCCTGCCAGGTGTTGAGTCCGATGTGGTGATGATAGCCACCCGCAGAGACGAATGCCGCCTGGAAGGTTTCGGCAAGCCCCATCACGTCAAAACCGATGATGCCGTGATAAAAGTCCACAGCCTCATCCACATCTCTCACATGCAGATGAACGTGTCCGATCCGCACTTCAGGTGGCACGGGCACATCGAGCCTGTCCTTTTCTGTGAGATGACTGAATAAATCTTTCAAATCCAACGCCTCACGTCCATCACTCCACGAGCCATCCTTGCGATAGGATTCGAACTTTCCGTCTTTGAACGTCCATGAGCCATCTTCAGCTGACTCGCAATATAGTTCAATGCCGTTACCTTCAAGGTCATCGAGATAGGTGGTCTTGGTCATGATGTGGTCGGTGGGGGAATTGGGGTGTTTTATGGCAAACAGACGAGCCACTGCAATTGCCAACTCATGACGATTGGGAAAAACATATGCCACGTGGTACAAACCTGTCACACCGCGATATTTTTTGCGATTCGGTTCTTCGGCAAGGATCAATAGATCAGTGCCGCCTGAACCAAGGGCAGCTTTGATCCCATCCCGCCAGTGGAGCTTGAATCCCATTACCTTGGTGTAGAACTCAATCTGGTTATCGAGGCTGGCAACGGTCAGCGAGATATGTCCGATCCTTGTTTCGGGATGAATTGAAAATTCGGTTTTGGTTTCAGTATGGGGTTGGGTCATTTTCTTCCAATCTCTAAAGTACTCTGTATAGCCGTTAGACTACCAAAGCCTCCTTCTTCTTTCCTGTAAATTTGCCACATTGAATTCCTAGTTTGACAGGCGGGTTTTCTGGGTTATAATTCAGTCACTGAATTTTGAATTATGGAATCAACCAACGAAGAACTCCGCGAGCTTACCCTGCTCGAACAAATCGAAAATGACCCCGATGTGAACCAGTCCACGCTTGCCACCCAACTCGGTGTGGCGGTTGGGACGGTCAACTGGCATCTCAAGCGTCTCATCGCAAAAGGCTATGTCAAAGCCATGCGCGCCGAGCGCAAGAAACTACGTTACATTATCACACCCGAAGGTATTGCCCTGCGCGCCCGCCTTGCCGTGGATTATGTCGAGCGTTCGTTCTCGATCTATCGCAAGACCCGCCAGCGCGTGAAGGAACATCTCAGCAAGGTGCAGGATGCCGGCTACAAGCGTGTCCGCATCATCGGTAAAGGTGATGTTGTAGATATCTGTCGCCTTACATGCATTGAGCAAGGCATTGAGGTTGTCAACGATAAGGATGTTCCTGTTTTGCTGGTGGATGGATTCAAAGTAAGGCTACAGATGGAGGACTCACAATGACGGATCGCCATATCCTGATCACGGGAGGCGCCGGATATATCGGCTCCCTCCTGACATCGGAACTGCTCCGCCTTAATTACCGTGTCACCGTCCTTGACTCTCTCCTCTTCGGGGGAGAGTCGCTGGTGCCTTTTCTTCATCATCCCAACTTCCACTTCGTCAAATCAGATGTGACCGAGCCGCGGGCTATAAAAGATGCGGTTAAAGATAACTGGCAGAAACCCGATTCGATCATTCACCTGGCTGCGATTGTCGGCTTCCCTGCCTGTCAGGCTGTCGGCAGGCAGGTCGCTTGGAAGTACAACGTTGAAGCCACGAAAATGGTCTTCGAGCAGGCAGTAGGTTTGGGCGTGGAAAGATTCGTGTTTGCGTCCACATATAGCAATTATGGTTTATCTGAAGATGGTCAACCAGTTACCGAAGAATCCCCGTTAAATCCCCAATCGATCTATGCAGAGACGAAAATCGCAAGCGAAGAGTTTTTGCTCTCTCAAAAAGACACATCCTGTGCACCTCTGTTGTTCCGCTTTGCAACGCTCTATGGCATTTCCCCGCGCACACGCTTTGACCTGATCGTCAATCAATTTGTGCTGGAGGCGTTCACCAAACGCCAGTTGATCATCTATCAACGCGGTTACTCACGCTCGTTCGTGCATATCCGTGACGTGGCGCGCGGCATCATCCTGGGGCTTGAAGCGGAAAAGACAAAAGTCCAAGGGCAGATATTCAACCTTGGTACTGACAGTGGAAATTACTCAAAAGATGATATTGTTCGACTCATTCTCAAGCGGATGCCGCAGACCATCGTCGAATACAAAGACCTGACTTTCGGCGGCGACATGCGCGACATCACTGTGTCGTTTGCGAAGATCAAGAATGTACTTGGTTTTGACACTACTCTCGATGTGGACGACGGCATCCGTGAATTGTTGTTTGCACTAAAAATGGGGATCATACAAAACCCAACCGATGCGCACTATAGGAATGCGCAGTTTATTGTTCAATAACAAATATGTCGTTGCGAGGAGCGTTCTTTGCGACGAAGCAATCCCCGACAGTGTAGGAGATTGTTTCAAGCGGAAGAACACCGCCCTCGCAATGACGGAACATTAAGGAGACCTCATGTCTGAAAATTTCTGGCAGGATAAACGTGTCATCGTTACCGGCGGAGCAGGCTTTCTTGGCTCGTTTGTCATCGAAAGACTCAAAGGACGCGGTGCAACCGACATCTTCATCCCGCGCATTGAGAACTATAACCTCGTTGATTCCAATGACATCCGCCGTTTGTATGCAGATACCTTGAACGATGTTGACCCGAAGAACGTGGTTATCATCCATCTTGCTGCAAACGTGGGCGGCATCGGTGCCAACCGCGAACACCCTGCTGACTTCTTCTATGACAACCTCATGATGGGCGTGGAGCTGATGCATCAGGCGTACAAGAATGGTGTTGGCAAATTCGTTGCCATTGGAACGGTCTGTGCCTATCCCAAGTTCACACCGGTCCCCTTCAAGGAAGATGACTTGTGGATCGGTTACCCCGAAGAGACCAATGCACCCTATGGACTTGCCAAGAAGATGATGCTTGTACAGGCGCAGGCATACCGCCAGCAATATGGCTTCAATGCCATTTTCCTTCTGCCCGTGAATCTGTACGGTCCGCGTGATAATTTCAATTTGCAGTCATCGCATGTCATCCCAGCGCTGATCCGTAAAGCCGTGGAAGCACAGGATCGCGGCGAGAAGGAACTTCCTGTGTGGGGTGATGGTTCCCCGACTCGCGAATTTCTGTATGTGGAAGATGCTGCTGATGGAATTGTGACCGCCGCAGAAAAATACAATGGCGACCAGCCTGTTAACCTTGGCTCTGGTTACGAAATTTCCATCAAAGACTTGAGCGAGATGATCGTTAAGATGACGAATTTCGAGGGCAAGCTTGTCTGGCAGACGGACAAGCCCAACGGTCAGCCCCGCCGCGGACTCGATGTCAGCCGCGCAAAAGAATTGTTTGGCTGGAGCGCACAGGTTCCGTTCGAAGAAGGGATGCGCCGCACGATCGAGTGGTTTAAAGCAAATCGCAAGTTAATAGAGAGTAGAGAACAGACGACTGGTCACTAGTCATCTATTTTCTAATCAGCTTATGACTGAAATCGTTAAGCACGAACCCAATATCGTTTATATCAAGCCTTCCACGGGATTTGCCGCGCTCAACCTGAGAGACCTGTGGATATACCGCGAACTTGTCTACTTCATGGTCTGGCGCGAAGTCAAAGTACGTTACAAGCAGACAATGCTTGGCGCGACATGGGCGATCATCCAGCCTGTCATGAATATGATCGTGTTCTCGGTGCTGTTCGGCGGAATTGCCAAATTGCCGACCGACGGAAACATTCCATACCCGATCTTCACATTTACAGCGCTACTTCCCTGGCAGCTTTTTGTCGGCGCGCTAAACCAGGCTTCCCGCTCACTGACTGCAAACCAGAACATGGTGACCAAGATCTACTTTCCGCGTTTGGTCCTGCCGCTGGCATCCATCCTTTCCGGGCTGGTGGACTTTGTCATAGCGTTCGTGATCCTGATCGGACTGATGGTCTATTACCGCGTGACGCCGTCCATCAACGTGATCTGGGCGCTGCCGCTGCTTTTGTTATTGGCGATTGTGACAGCGTTGGGTGTGGCGTTGTGGCTCTCTGCCATCAATGTTCAATATCGTGACGTGAACTATGCGCTTCCCTTCCTGACCCAGTTCTGGTTCTTCATCACACCCGTTGCCTACTCATCAAACTTAATCTCGGACAAATGGCAGTTGATCTATTCCCTCAACCCGATGGCTGGCGTGGTAAACGGATTTCGTTGGGCATTGCTGGGAGTCGGCAACGGCCCCGATGCCGGGTTATGGATATCTGCGGTTGTTTCCGTCGTTTTCCTGTTCAGTGGATTGTTCTACTTTCGCAATATGGAAAAGACGTTCGCGGATACTATTTAGGTTATAAGTTGCAGGTTTAAAGGTCTCAGGTGGCGTCTAACGTAATCCCACTTGCAACCTTCAACTTCCAACATTCAAACAATACTATGACAACATCAATTAGTGTTCAAAACATCAGCAAGCAATACAAGATCGGTGCGGCACAGCAGAAATTCAAATACGGTATGTTCCGCGATGTGATCATGGATACGCTCATGACGCCTGTGCGCATCTACCAGGCACTTCGTGGACAGGGTATGCGCGGCACGAGCGGCACGTCTACCATTTGGGCATTGGATGATGTGTCATTTGATCTGGAAGAAGGCAAGGTACTCGGTATTGTGGGACGCAATGGCGCGGGTAAAAGCACACTCCTAAAAATCCTCTCGCGTGTGACCGAACCCACCAAAGGGACGGTCACAGTGCGTGGACGCGTCGGCTCCCTGCTCGAAGTGGGAACAGGATTTCATCCTGAATTGACCGGTCGCGAGAACATCTACATGAACGGCGCGATCCTCGGCATGAAACGCGCCGAGATCGATTCGAAATTTGACGAGATCGTGGATTTCTCCGAAGTTAGTCAGTTCATCGATACACCTGTCAAGCGTTATTCATCGGGCATGTATCTGCGACTGGCTTTCGCAGTTGCCGCACACCTTGAACCTGAAATCCTTGTTGTGGACGAAGTCCTTGCCGTGGGAGACGCGGATTTCCAGCGCAAGTGTCTTGGCAAGATGGGGGATGTGGCGCAACAGGGACGCACCGTCCTTTTTGTGAGTCACAACATGTCCGCCATACTTCGCCTCACAGAAGAAGCCATCGTTCTCAAAAAAGGACAACTCATCAAACGTGCCCCCACCCATGAAGCCGTTGACTTTTATCTGTCGTCGGGGATGGCAGAGTCGGGTCAGCGCGTTTGGGATGCGGATGAAGTTCCAGCGGCGAGTGAGCCTTTTAGACCTGTAGCAATTCGACTTAAGGATCGAAGCGGGAAGATTGTCGATACCATCCGCTCCACCGAGCCTCTCACCGTCGAATGGGAATATCAGATCAACGCGCCGATCACGGGTCTGCGTGTGGGCGTGTATCTTGGCACGATGCGCGGCGAATATGTCTTCACTGCGTTCGATACCGACGACGCGCAACAATACGAACGGTTCGGCACGCGCCAGGCGGGACGTTACATCAGCCGCTGCGAAATTCCCGCTGACTTTTTCAACGAGGGTCGTTACTCGCTCGGTGTGAATGCCAGTTCGTTCGGCGTGAAGCGTTACTTCATGGATGAAAACGCACTCTCGTTCAACGTGGATATTTCCGGCGCGCCGGGTATGCAATGGGCTGAGGTTCGCCAGGGTCCTGTCCGCCCGCGCTTGAATTGGAAGATCGAGAAGATAGATTAGCCTTGCTGGTTGAGCGCAAGCAGTCGAAGCCAGCAAGTAAGCAAGTAATTCTTGTTATTTAAATTCTTTTTGAAACTGGTGGTTTGGATATGTGACCTCAACGAACGGCGTCACTACTCAACCACCGATGCATAATATGCTCAATAAAAACTCCCTTCGCAACTTCCTTGGCGAACTGCCTCTTGCCGCTGAACTTGATTACACATTTCGGCAAAAAAAACGCGCCCGCAAGGACCACTACAACCTCACGAAATTACAAAAGAATTTGCCGTATGGCGTTGCGCAGGTAAAGTCTTTCATCGAGAACGCCAAGCCTGGCAAAAAGATACTCTTTTTTGCCACGCTTCATTACTGGATCGAACAAGCCGCCTACATTTCCCTCACGCTCGCGGGACTTGGTCACAAGGTCACCCTTCTAACTCTTTCCTATTCCGAATGGCATAAGGAAAAGGATAAGCTGACTCAGAAACAGCGCGGACTCCACACACGGGATGCGCTCAAATCGCTTGCTCCCTATGTTCAGCACGCTTCCTTCCTTGATCTTAAACCTGCTTCTGCCGTACCAGCCTCCCTCCAAGCGGACATTGAAGAGGTCTCCCTGTGGGACGCCCAATATACGCTCATGCGCGAAGAAGTGGACATGAAAGACAAGGGCGACAAAGCCCTCTACGATCTTCGCATCAAACGCAATACTTTTGCTGCCCTCGCCGTCCTTGAATGGATGCAAACCAACAAACCCGATGTTGTCCTCATTCCCAACGGCTTGATCCTTGAAATGGGGATCGTCTTCCGTGTGGCACGCTATCTCAACATCCCCGCCATGACCTTCGAATTCAACGACCAACGTGAACAGATCTGGCTGGCGCAGAACACATCCATCATGCGGCAGGATACGGACTACCTTGTCCGTGACCGCTGCTCCCTGCCGATGACCGATGAAATGTACGAACGCCTCGCTGATCTTGAGAACGCCCGTCGTGGTGCGCGTGTTTGGGGCAAGTCCAAGCGACTGTGGCAATACGTCTCATCACAAGGCGCAGAAGCCACGCGCAAGCTGTTGAATCTCGATAACCGTCCCGTTGTCCTTCTCGCTGCAAATGTTTTGGGCGATAGTCTTACGCTCGGGCGAAATATCTTCGCCGAATCCATGAGTGAGTGGATCACAAGGACCGTCCAGTATTTTGCCAGGCGACCCGATGTGCAATTCGTTGTGAGAATTCATCCGGGCGAGAAAATCGTTCCACAGGCAAAATCCATGGGAACCGTCGTGCGCGAAGCATTACCCGAAATCCCCAGCCATATCCACATCGTCGGTGCATTGGATAATATCAACACGTATGATTTGGTCGAGATAGCGGATTTGGGACTGGCATACACAACGACTGTCGGAGTCGAAACCGCGATGAACGGCATCCCCGTCATTTGTTGTGGACAAACGCATTATCGTAATCGCGGCTTTACCCTTGACCCGAACACCTACGAAGAATATTTCTCCACGCTCGAGAAGGTGTTATCCGATCTTCCCGCTCACCGCCTGAACGAAGAACAAACCGCAAAAGCATGGAATTACGCCTACCGTTTCTTCTTTGAGTACCCACGTCCATTCCCATGGCGGCTGATGAACTTCTGGGATGACCTTGAAGTGTGGTCCCTTGAAAAAGTGTTGAGCGAGGAAGGCATGTCGCAATTCGGCGATACATTCAAATTTCTGGTTGGCGAACCGTTTACATGGAAATAGTGCCCCGGTGGTTGAGTAGCCTTGAGCGATTGTTGCGAAGGGTGTATCGAAACCACCAGTAACTGGAAAACGTTTTGTTGCAAAACCACCTAGAAACCTGTTGGTTTCGATACGGGCGAGACATGCACTCGCCCTACTCAACCAACGAGGTGTAAAAATAAATGGCAGAAAACACCAAACAGCAAGTACGCGAATTTTATGACCAGATCGGTTGGTCGCAGGTCGGTGACGGGTTGTACCAGAACGCCCGTTATGAGGACTTGCGCCCTGTTTCGCGCGAGTACATCCACAAATGCCACATGCGCGTGAAGCGATACCTTGCCCCCAGCGGAGAAATCCTGCTCGATGCAGGGTCTGGTCCCGTGCAGTGGATTGAGTATCTAACATACTCCAAAGATTACAAGTATCGCCTCTGCGCGGATATTTCCATCACGGCGTTGCAGGAAGCACGCACCCGGCTCGGCGACATAGGCTTGTTCGTCGTTGCGGATATCGCCAACCTTCCGTTCAAGCCCGATGCCTTTGATGGGGTAGTGTCCATGCACGCCATCCATCACCTCCCATTGACCGAACACAAGCGTGCCTACTCTGAACTGACCCGCACGCTCAAACCAGGCAAAAGCGGGGCGATCATCAATGGCTGGCATAATCCCTTGCTTATGAAAATGGCGGAACCGTTCATCGCATTGGGGCGTTATCTCACTGGGCGTTCTGCCAAAAAGAAAAAGAACTGGTCATCCGAGGAAGATCAATCCGGTACATTCGTCGAGAAGATGACACCGCGCTGGTTGAAGAACGAATTAAAGGATGTGGTGAAGTTCGAGATCTATCCGTGGCGCAGTTTGAGTCCGCGTTTTATGCGTTGGTTTGTGCGTCCACAGTTTGGGGGCAAAGTCTTTTTGCGTTTTGTCTTCTGGCTTGAAGAAACCTTCCCGCGCTTCTTCGGCGAGTATGGACAATATCCATTGATCGTCATCAAAAAGTAAAATGTCCAAATTCACCGACCAGAATTATCTCAAGACCGATCAGTACAAAGATCCAACCAATCTCAACGCGCGCGCGGCACTTCATCAGCGGTTTAGTACGAATCCTTATGGCTGGATGAATTGGGTCTTTGACCATATTCTTGTATTACCAGCCAACGCAAAGATATTGGAATTGGGATGTGGTCCTGGATATATGTGGAAAGAGAACGCTGACCGAATCCCCTCCATCTGGGACATCACCCTCTCGGATCTTTCCTCGGGGATGCTTGATTCGGCGTGGAGAAACCTGGTTGTCACCGGACGCAACTACAAGTTTAAAGAGATCGACGCGCAGGAAATTCCATTCGAAGATGAAACGTTCGATGCGGTCATCGCCAATCACATGCTGTATCATGTCCCTGATAGACCAAAGGCAATTGCAGAGATCAAACGTGTTTTAAAAACAGACGGTCACTTCTTTGCAACAACCGTCGGTGACAATCACTTGAAGGAAATCACAGACTGGTTTCGGCAAATCCACAAGAGTGAAATTTGGGATTCGTTTTCCAGTCACTTCACCCTCGAAAATGGACTGGATCAATTGAAACCATTTTTCCCGAATGTGACGGCAGCCCATTATGAAGACAACCTGCACGTGACAGAACTGGACCCCCTGATCGCATACTTTCGTTCAGGGATTCGGGCAGGTGAACTATCAGATGATGAATTTGCGCAACTTCGAAGTGATCTGGAAACAGAATTGAAAGCAAAAGGTAAAATCTTTATTCGAAAAGACTCTGGGTTGTTTGAAGCAATAAAGTAGAGCTACCCTTGGTGGTCGAGCATGAACGTATCGAGACAACCAATAACATGTAAGCATGAAATTTAGAGGTGTGGTCTCGACTGCTTGCGTCTCGGCCACCACTAGATAATGAGAGGTAATCATGGACTGGAAAAATCAAGTTGTACTCATCACAGGCGGGACAGGGTCTTTCGGTAAGAAGTATACACAAATCTTGCTCGCTGAAAAACAGCCGAAGAAGATCATCATCTTCAGCCGCGATGAGTTGAAACAGCACGAAATGCAGGTGCACGGATTCAACCATCCGTCCCTGCGGTATTTTATTGGCGACGTGCGCGACCGCGAGCGGTTGATCCGCGCCATGCACGGCGTGGACATCGTTGTCCATGCAGCGGCGTTGAAGCAGGTGCCCGCTTGTGAGTACAACCCAATGGAGGCCATCAAGACCAACATCATGGGCACGGCGAACGTGGTCGAAGCGGCATTGGATGCGGGCGTAAAGAAGGTCATGACCATCAGCACGGACAAAGCCGTGAGTCCTGCGAATTTATATGGTGCAACAAAACTTGCCGCCGAAAAATTAACTGTGCAAAGCAACGCCTACGCCGCAGGCTCAGCGACCCGTTATTCGTGTGTCCGCTATGGGAATGTGGTTGGCTCGCGTGGATCGGTTGTGCCGTTGTTCCTCAAGCAGCGCGAGAATGGGGTGGTCACCATCACGGATGAGCGCATGACCCGCTTCTGGCTGTCACTCGATCAAGGTGTCAAGTTCGTCATTGACTGCATCGAACAAATGGAAGGCGGAGAGGTCTTCGTGCCGAAGATCCCCAGCACCAAGGTGGTTGACCTTGCCAATGCCATTGTGCCGAATGCAAAGATCAATATCATTGGCATTCGCCCTGGCGAGAAACTGCATGAAGACTTGATCTCGGAAGATGAAGCACGTCATGCCATTGAACTTGACAAAATGTATGTGATCCAACCAACTGAAGCTTCATGGTTTGGTTACTCGTGGAAGGACAAGGGCAAGCCGCTTCCCGAAGGCTTCACCTACACCAGCGACAACAACTCCGAATGGCTCGATATTGAGGGAATCAAGCAGTTTGTGGCACCATTTGAAGAATTGTTCAAGCAGGGGAAGTTGGAAGGGTAGAAAGGTTAAAGTTTCAGGTTGAAAGTTGCATGTTCTTGGCAAAAATAACCTGAAACCTGGAACTTGAATCATGAAACTCCTAATCACCGGTGCAAGCGGACTTCTCGGAATCAACCTCGCCCTTGAAGCTATGAGCGAGCATGAAGTCATCGGTGTGGACCGTGGCAAACTTAAATCTGCTCCGTTTCAAGTAATTAAGACGAATTTTTTCAACAGCCACGCCTTTGAACCAATGCTAGATTCGACCCAACCCGATTGGGTCATCAACTGTGCGGCGTTGGCGAATCTGGAAGAATGTGAAAAACATCCAGACCAGGCGAAAATCCTCAATGTGGATCTGCCGCGTGAATTGGCAGAAGCCTGTGCAAGGCGAAGTACAAAATTCATTCACCTTTCCACCGATGCTGTCTTTGATGGAACAAAAGAAGGGGCATACACCGAAGACGATGAACCAAGTCCGCCAGGGGTGTATTCTCAAACCAAACTCGATGGCGAACGGGCTGTGCAGGAAGCCAATCCGGGTGCCATCGTTGCGCGCGTCAATTTCTTCGGCTGGTCATTGAGTGGATATAGAAGCCTAGGTGAATTCTTTGTCAATAACTTGAGCAAGGGTAATACCGTCAACGGCTTTACTGATGTCATCTTCTGTCCGATGTGGGTCAACCACCTTGCGCAGACGCTCATCGCCATGCATGAGAAAGACCTGCACGGTTTGTATCACGTCGTTGGCACACAGCCAATGAACAAGTATCAGTTCGGGGTGGAGGTGGCGAGAAAGTTCGGGCTGAATGAAAGCCTCATTGCGCCGCAATCAGTCGAAAGGTCCAGCCTGACCGCCAAACGTTCCCACAATTTATGGCTGTCCATCCACAAACTGTCCACAGATCTGGGGCGCTCTATCCCCGATTTCTCCACTGGTTTGGACGGGTTTTACACACAGTTCCAGCAGGGTTATCCACAGAAAATCAGGGGTTATCAACAATAGTTACCCATAAGTTTTAGAAGTTATCCACAGGAGTTCCACATGAAAAACTTGCTCAAACTCGAAGAACTATTTTTGTTCGGTCTCGCACTTTTTCTTTTTTCTGGATTGGATTACGGATGGGGCTGGTTCGCCCTGTGGTTTTTTGTGCCCGATTTGAGCATGATCGGCTATCTGGCGAATCCCCGCTTCGGGGCGTGGACCTATAACTTGATCCACCACAAAGGGCTTTCAGCTGCCGTTTATGTTTTGGGTTACCTACTTGCCACCCCATGGTTGATGTTCGCAGGGACGATCCTGCTCGGTCACTCCAGTTTAGACCGTGTGCTTGGGTATGGGTTAAAGCATGAGGACGCATTCCAGAACACTCATTTGGGGAGAATTGGAAATCCACATGAGGTTGTTTCATGAAACCAGAGCGATTATCGAGGGATGTTGTTTATCAAAGCCCCTGGGTAAATCTTTACCTTGACAAGGTCAAATTCCCGAATGGGTATGTAATTGAAAAGTTCCATATGCTCGATTTCCCCCGAGCGGCAGTGACCGCAATCGTAGAAAATGATTCGGGGGAGATTATTTTCGCTCGTATCCCACGTTACACCACAGGTACTACCGAATGGGAATTGCCAGCGGGTGGAGTGGAAATGGGTGAATCTGAAATCGATGCCGCCAAACGGGAGGCATTGGAAGAAACGGGATATACATCGAGTGATCACAAATTGATATATTCCTATTACCCGATGAATGGAAGTGCCAACAAACTATTTCATGTTGTACATTGTAAAGCAGTTGATCATGTACAAGATTTTGACGAGAACGAAGTAAGCGAAACCCGCTGGTTTGCGAAAAATGATATTAAACGGATGATAAGAGACAAAGCCATTGTAGATGGTTTTACTTTGACTGCCCTGCTCTTGTGGTTACAGGATTGACCAAAAACTCATGCATCTTGAACTTCTCAAATCCAAAACGGGACGCACGCTCATCGAGTCGCATCGCGGTGTGGAAAATGGCAATGTGCCCGAAAACTCGTGGTCAGCGATAAAACTTGGTCACGAGTTAGGTGCAGACCTGATCGAAATGGACGTTCAATTGAGTCGAGATGGCGTTGCATTTCTGCGCCATAATTACCAACTCCCTGATGGACGCTGGTGTCATGATTTGACTTGGAGTGAATTAAAGGAACTCAAGATCGAAGGCGAATCTTTACCGTTGCTGGAGGATGTCCTTGTTTGGGCGCGGGATGCAGGTGCACATTTGTCTCTGGATTTGAAAACCTTCTTCAAACCAGAAGGAATCCTGGCGAAGGAAGTCATCCACTTGTTGGAACGGACGAAGGCAAAAGAGAATGTGCTGTTATTGTTCTTCGACCACGAAGAATTATTCCACACGAAACTTGCCCATCCTGAATTGACAGTCCGTGCATTGTTGACAGGAAGGCTTGCGGATATAGCTGAATATCTTCAAAAGATCAAAGCGGATTGTGTAAGTCTCTCGTATGGAATGCTTCGCCCGGTGGATATTGAACAAATTCATTCGATTGGTGCCGCGATGGTTTTGATCGATGTTTGGAACCGAAATAGTGACGTATTTCGTCAATATGATATAGATGTGTTTTCAGTTGGTATTCCTGCGGATGGTAGAAAGATCTTGGAACAACAGTAAATGAAGCACATGAATAATCATGCTCCTACAGACTATGTTTGTCCGTTCTGTTTCTTGGTTCATGGCAAAGAAAGTGTCGAAAGCCAGCTAAAGCCAACTGAGATTGTTTTCCAAAATGCCGATGTCACAGCTTTTATGGCAACTAGAAAATATCTAAATAATCAGGGACATGTGTTGATCATTCCAAACAAACACTTTGAAAATATCTACGACCTGCCATTGGATGTTTCAGCAAAAATCCACGCTCTGAGCAGGGATGTCGCCTTGGCGATGAAGTCAGAATATCATTGCGACGGCATTATGCTTCGTCAACAAAACGAACCAGCAGGTGATCAAAACATTCGGCATTATCATTTACATGTCATCCCGCGCTACCAGAATGATGGTCTTCACAACTCTCAGAAATATCCATTCGAAGCTGATGAACGTGCCCAATATGCCAGGAAACTTCGAAACCGGTTTGACAAACGATAATCGTAATTCTTGAACTTCTAAAAAGGAGAAACCCATGGAATTCAAAATTCAAGACCAATGGATCGGATCGAACCACCCGACGTACTTCATTGCCGACATTGCGGCGAACCACGATGGAGACCTGGATCGGGCGAAGATGCTCATCAAACTTGCCAAGGATGCGGGTGCAGATGCGGCGAAATTCCAGCATTTTCAAGCACCCAAGATCGTTTCTGATTACGGCTTCACTCACATGGACTCGAAGGTTAGCCATCAGGCAACGTGGAAAAAGTCCGTGACCGAGGTGTATGCGGCGGCGTCCGTTTCGCAGAGTTGGACACCCATCCTGAAAGAGGAATGTGACAAGGTTGGCATCCACTTTTTCACATCACCGTATGACTACGACTCCATCGAACACGTTGCCCCATACATCCCTGCCTTCAAAGCGGGTTCAGGCGAAATTGACTGGATCGAAGCGCTTGAACACATGGCATCCAAGGGCAAGCCGATGATCATCGCCAGCGGCGCGGCGGACATTGCCGATGTGCAGCGTGCCGTCCATACGATCCTCAAGGTCAACAAACAGTTGTGCCTGATGCAGTGTAATACCAACTACACCGCCAGTCTCGAAAACTATGACCATATCCATTTGAACGTGTTGAAGACCTATGCGACCATGTTCCCTGACGTGGTACTCGGTCTCTCGGACCATACCCACGGGAACGCGACGGTTCTGGGCGCAGTGACGCTTGGTGCGCGCGTAATTGAGCGTCACTTCACTGACAGCAATGACCGCGAAGGTCCCGATCACAAGTTTGCATTGAATCCCGAAGACTGGGCGCACATGGTCGAAGAAACGCGTCAACTCGAACGGGCACTTGGTTCAGCGGATAAAGTCATTGGTGGCAATGAGCAGGAGACGAAAGTCGTGCAACGTCGCTGTCTGCGTGCGGCTCGTGATATCAAGGTTGGCGAAGTTTTCACTCGTGACATGATCGATGTGCTGCGTCCCGCCACGATCGGAGCGATCAAGCCATATGAAATTCCGAATGTGATCGGCACGAAGGCGTTGATTGATATGCCGAAAGGCAAGGAATTGCGCTGGACGGATCTTGGGTCTTGATTTTTTACCCACAAAGGACACGAAGGATACAAAGTTTTTAATTCGTCACAAAGAATCCTTCGTGGTTGAATCATTTCATGCGTATTTTATATTTTTCAAGAAACTACACCCCTCATGATTTTCGTTTCCTGAATTCGTTATCGAAAACAGAACACGAAATCTTTTATTTGAAACTTGAATCAAATCAGCGACAGGTGGAGGATCGCCCCGTCCCTGAGAATGTCCAACAAATCTTATGGACGGGTGGACAGCGTGAGTTCCGCTGGAGTGACCTGCCGTGGTTAGTGTTGAACTTTCGCCGCACAGTGAATCGGATTAAGCCCGATATCGTCCATGCGGGACCGATACAGACGTGCGCGTTCATTGCTGTGCTGAGCGGA
Organism: uncultured Anaerolinea sp.; assembly: GCA_964436455.1. Classification (GTDB taxonomy): domain Bacteria; phylum Chloroflexota; class Anaerolineae; order Anaerolineales; family Villigracilaceae; genus Defluviilinea. The sequence goes on from CAYTDB010000072.1 coordinate 18,587, forward strand.
TTCCGTCCGATACTGACGAAGTCGTGGGGATATGATCTGGTCAAAGATGCGGATTCAAACAAGTGGATGCAATGGGTGACGCGATATACGTTGAAGCGAAGTGCTTTCTTTACCAGCGATGCAAATGTGACACGCGATAAGGCTGTCGCTTTTGGGATGAACCCTGAGAATATCGTTGTCTTTCCGTGGGGAGTGAATATTGAGAGATTTCACCCTGTAAAGGCAGAAGGCGGAAGGCAGAAGGCAGAAAAGAAAAACGGTAAGAAGAAGTTATCAGCGAGCAGTAAACAGTCGAAGGAGATAACACTTTTTTGTAATCGTACGTGGGAACCTATTTATGGCATTGATGTTCTCACTAAGGCGTTTGTCAAAGTGGCACAAACGAACCCTAGTGTGAATTTGATTTTGTTGGGAGGCGGCTCACAAGGAGCGAACATCCGCAAGTTATTGATGAATGGCGGCGTGATGGAACGTGTCCATTTTGGGGGGCAGGTGGGGCAACGTGATCTGCCGCGCTGGTATCACATGGCAGATCTCTACATCTCGCCCTCGCACGTGGACGGTTCGTCTGTGTCGCTGTTGGAGGCGTTGGCGTGTGGAATGCCTTGTTTGGTTTCGGATATCGCGGGGAACCAGGAATGGGTCGAAGAGGGAGTTAATGGCTGGTTGTTTCGTGATGGGGATGTGGATGATCTGGCGGAGAAGATTCTGCTGGCGATCAAGAGTCGACGCTCGTGGGGAAGGATCGGGAAGGCGGCGAGGAAGATGGCTGAGGAGCGGGCGGATTGGAAGAAGAATTTTGGTAAACTTCTCGAAGCCTATAATATCATTGCGAGGGAGCGACACTTGCACCGCACGCAAGTGCAGGTGTAGCGACTGAAGCAATCCCCTCGGAATGAGGAGATGTATTTCGGAGTGGATCAGTTATCGGTTAAGAATGAAGCGTGCGTCAGTGTAGAAGAAAGCCTGAACGCTGAAATTTATTCATAAGGATGCAAAGATGTTGACATTTAAAAATCTGGTCAATGAATTTCGTGAACTGGGTGTGGCGAAAGGTGATGCGCTATTCATCCATAGCTCGTATAAATCGTTCGGCGGTGTGGAGGGCGGACCGCAGACGGTGATCGATGCGCTGCTCGATGTGATCGGGCTGGAGGGTACGCTCATTATGCCGACATTCAATTATGATTTTCTCAAAGGCGTGGTATGGGATTACCGCAGCACGCCTTCGCAAATGGGAGTGCTGACCGAGCTTGTGCGCACTGACCCGCGTGCCAAGCGCATGCACCACGCGATCTATTCGATGTCTGCCATCGGCAAACTCGCGAATGAAGTCGCGGCGCATCGTACGGATGATTGCTTTGGTGAGACAACCATCTTCAAAAAGTTCCGCGATTGGGACGCGAAGATTTTGATTTTAGGTTTGGCTTATAGCAAAAGTATCACGTTCCTGCATCACTGCGAACAGGCTGCGGATGTCGACTATCGTTTTCTGAAAGCGTTCAAGGGTACAGCGATCGACGCGCAGGGTAAATCGCAAGACGAAGCATATACGATGTTCGTCCGCAATGTGGATATGGGCGTGGTGCTCGACTTCGAACCCATCGGCGCGCTGCTCGATGGTAAGGTGGTGACGCGGCGCAAGATCGGTGAAGCGGATGTACGCTTGATGAAGTGCCGCGATGTGTTCAATGTTGCGGTGAATGCATTGAAGGAACACAAGGGACCCGGGCTCACCTACATCATCGAGACTCCCGAGCGCGCAAAGGATTGGATTCCCCCGATGAAGCCGATCACATCCTTGAAGGATGTCCTCGCCGAGATCATGCCTCTGCACCGGACACTCGCTTCAGACGGCACTGACGCAGCGCTCGACATGATTGGCTCTTATCTCCCTGAAAATGTTTGCTACGAGATCGAAACCTACGAACCGCTCAAACCTGTGTGGACATGGTACGTGCCGGAGCGATATGTTGTCCATGAAGCGTATCTCGAAACAGAGGATGGACAGCGTATCGTGGACTTCAAGGATAATCCACTGCACATCGTATCGTATTCAATGCCTATGGACAGGATGCTCTCATGGGATGAATTACAACCGCATCTTTATTTCAGCGAAAAATATTCGAATGCAGTTCCCTGGCAGTTTAAATATTACGAGCGCAGTTGGGGATTCTGTTTGACGAAGAACGTATTTGACAAACTGCCACGCGATAAAAAATACCATGCGGTCATCAATTGCGAATTCGTCACCGACCCCGCCCAGGGATTCAAAGTTTCAACTGGCGTTGTCCATCCGCAAGGCGGAGCGAACCCTGAGGCAGGTGAGATGCTCATCATGGCGCACGTCTGCCATCCGAACCAAGCCAACGACGACGCGGCAGGTGTGGTAACAGCCATCGAGGTGGCGCGGCGACTCGCTGCCAAGCCATTACCGGCAGGGTCGATGAGCGTCCGCTTCTGGTTTGGTCCCGAGACGATTGGTTCCATTGCTTATCTTGCTCATCATGAAGACTTGATTCCCAATCTGCGCGGCGGTATCTTCATCGAGATGACTGGCAACGACAATAGCATAGCTTTGCAGCACACGCGTCAGGATACTGATGTTCTGGATCGCATTGGGCAATCCGTCTTGCGTAAACGCGGCAATGAGTTCCGTGAAGGCAAATTCACCGAGATCATCAACAACGACGAACGCGTGCTCAACGGTCCGGGTGTGAACGTGCCGTGTCTCTCGGTTAGCCGCTTCCCCTATCCTGAATATCACACCACCGAAGATAATCTGACCATCATCCATGAGGACAAGCTACAGGAAGCCGCAGATGTCATTGAAGAGATCGTCCGCATCTATGCCAGCAACTATATTCCGAGAGAAACGTTCCGCGGTCCGTTATTCCTCAGCGGCAATGGCTTGTGGGTGGACTGGCGCGTGAATTGGGATCTCAACCGCGCCATCGAAAAGATCATGATGCGCTTCGGCGGCGACCATACCGTTTTCGACATCGCTGAACAGGTCAACCTCGATTATTGGATGGTACGCGAATATGTCGAAAAATTCCGTGCCAAAGGATTCGTGAAACCTCTTCCCATTTCAAAGGAGGCGCAAAATGTGTAGGGGCACAGCGAAGCAGTGAGAGACTTTGATCATTTGTCGTCTTGCTGTGCCCTTTCTAATAAAAATTTATGAAACCCAAAGTTATTGCCATCATTCAGGGACGCATGTCCTCATCACGTTTGCCTGGGAAGATCCTCGCAGACATTGCGGGTCAACCCATGTTGCAGCGCGTCTTCATTCGGACCTCACGGGCTGCTTCTGTCTCCCAAACATTATTCGCCACGACGACCGATCCCTCCGACAACCCCGTTGCTGAATACTGTGACTTCAGCGGAATCCCCTTTACGCGTGGCAGCCTCTACGATGTGCTTGACCGTTATTATCAAACCGCCAAAGAAGCGAAGGCTGATGTTGTTGTCCGTATCACCGCCGATTGTCCTGTCATTGATCCTGAATTGATCGATAAAGTAGTGGAAACAGTGATCAGTGAACAATCATCAGTGAATGGTGAGCCGTTTGATTTTGTCTGTAATCGTCTGCCTCCTCCCTATCCGCGTACATACCCAATTGGTCTGGATATTGAAGCGTGTACCTTCAAAGTGTTGGAAGAAGCCTGGAATAAAGCAAAAGAGACTCACCATCGTGAACACGTAATGCCGTATTTATACGAGGGAGTGGAACTGATTGCTGAAAATCGATCACTGTCCACTGGAATCTCCCCACGCGGATATAATATCGCCCTCCTCCATCACACCACCGACTTCGGCGACTATCGCTGGACGGTTGACACCCCTGAGGACTTGGAATTCATGCGTCAGGTCTACGGTCACTTTGATGGAATTGATGATTTCACCTGGAAGGAAGTCCTTGACCTGGTTCACGATAACCCTGAATTGATGAAGATCAACGCAGGTGTGCAGCACAAGACTCTGAATGATATTGACGACAGGGCGTTAAAACGCTGATTGTTGGAACGTTGGCAGGTTTGAATGTTTGGACGTTTCAACCTGTAAACTTGCAAACATTAAACATGCCTTTAATTACTTTATTCTCTGCTCCCAAACCCTTCACCGACCCTCACATCGCGATGATCCAGCGCAACGCGATAAAATCATGGACTCTGCTTCCCGATATCGAGGTCATTTTGCTCGGCGAAGAGACAGGTCTTGCCGAAGCCGCGAAAGAACTCGGCGTGAAGCACATTCCCAACGTGGCGCGGAATGAAGCAGGGGTCCCTCTAATTTCATCCATGTTTCAGCTTGCCCGCGAAAACTCAAACAGCGACCTGCTCTGCATCATCAACACGGACATGATCCTCATGCCTGATTTTATCGAAGCGGCGAAACAAGCTATAAAACTCAAAGGTGAGTTTGTTCTGTTGAGTCAACGTTGGGACTACGATATTGCGATGCCACTTGATTTTGCTGATGGATGGGAGTCTCAGCTGAGAGAAAGCGTCAGAAAACAGAATCAACTTCACCGTCCAGCAGGAAGCGATTTCTTCCTTTTCCCAAAATCCCGTTATATGGATGTTCCTGATTTTACGATTGGTCGTGCGGGATGGGATAACTGGATGATCTACAAAGCTCGCAAGGAAGGCTGGGCGGTCATTGACTGCACGCCATCCATCATGATTGTGCATCAGAACCATGATTACACTCACCTGCCCAATGGCAAGCCTCACTACGAACATCCCGAAACAAATGAGAACATTCGCCTCGCAGGTGGCCAAGCCAACATCCGTTACACCATTCTCGATTCGACGCACCAACTATCGTACTGTAAACTTTCCCACCCGAAGATGACATCGCTGCGTTTTACACGTAAACTTGAATTGGTTTTGCGTACCATCTTCTTCTTTTTACCCGAAGGTAAAATTGAAAGTATCGCTCGCCCAAAACGATGGCAAAAAAGATTCAAGAAATTGTTTAAATAACTAGTA
>CAYTDB010000073.1:0-23514 GCA_964436455.1 uncultured Anaerolinea sp.
AGTATATAACTCTTGAATGGGTAGTGCGGATGCATCCTGAATGTAAGCAGGCAGGCGGAACTTTGTCGGGCATACGACAACATTATGATCGAAGGGCCGACGTTCAGCTTGCTTGCGGTCATCGACCTTGTACCGAACTGGACCGCATTGCATAAAAATGATGGGGTGATGTCCATCTTTTCGTACTACAGTAGCAGATAAACCGGTAACATATCTGGCTTTACTTTGCCTGACCACCTGCTCAAAGCTAACCGCAGAAATATGGTGGCATTCATCGACGATTAAGTATCCATATTTTCCAACCATATCATCCACAACGCCTTTGCGACTGAGGCTTTGTACCATCGCAACATCAACATTTCCGGTGGGCTTGCGTTTGCTGCCGCCAATTTGACCGATCTGTTTTGGCTCCACTCCCAGAAATTGACTCAATGTGTTCACCCATTGATCAAGTAACTGCCGGCGGTGGACAACAATCAGGGTGTTGACATTGCGTTGAGCTATCAGATAAGCTGCCAAGACGGTCTTGCCAAAAGCAGTCGAAGCAGCTAGGACACCTGTCTCTTGTGCCAACAGTGTTTCAGCTGCTTTTTGCTGTTCAGGGCGTAGTTCACCTTGAAATTGAAGTTCAAGCGATGTTCCCCAAAAACGTTCGTCTGTCAATTTCGTCTCGATATTGAGGGAGGCTAATAGCTCAAGCAGTTCATCAAGGCAACCCCTGGGTAATGCCAGATGTTTTGGAAAATACTCGCTGCAACTGATAATTCGTGGTTTGCCAAATGTTGAAAAACGCATTCTTTGCGCTTGATAAAATTCTGGATTTTGAAAAGCCGCCAGACGTATCAGACGATTTCGCAGTGATGGTGTGAGATTGGCAAGTGGGAGATAGATTTGGTTGCCCAGCACGATATCGATGGACGTTGGAAACGGGCCAAGAACCGGTGGATCCTTTTGTTCTTTTGATGGCGGGGCTGCCCAAGGGCGGTCTTCATTTTCATCAATGACAGGTATGCGAACCCCCGTCAATTCTCCCTCGCTTTCCGCTATAGAGACCAGCGTCTCAATCTCAGAGCGTGTCATCTTTTGAACTGATGAAAGAAATACCCATTGATCTTGATATGGTGTAAAACTTTCATCCACAAAAAGGCTGTTTCCGTTTTCGCGTGGCTTTTTTTGCAGCGGCAAGGCAATCAAGTTGCCAAGGCCACCCTTTGGTAAAGTATCCTGGCTTGGGAAAAAACGGTCGTAGGAATCGAGTCCAATTTCTGGACGGTTTTGCATTGTTCTGGTCAAGAGAAAAGTTCCCAGCTTTCGAGCCAGGATCGCAGGAAATGGTTCAGAAAAGAATATCCAAATATGTCCGCCATTGCCTGAGCGCGAACGCTCCAGAACTGCGGGTACTCCAAATTCTTTGCATGTGTTGAAGAATGCTCGTGCATCATCCTTCCAGGAAGCCTTGTCAAAATCCGTTGCTAAAAACCAGCAGGTTTCATCAAGTAACATGGGGTAAACACCGATTGTAAAATCCCGTCCTGATCGGTCCTGCGGGTCCATGCCCAACAAGTGATTACGAATGACATCGTCTGTTACCGGTAAAAATTGACGATGAAGGCAGTCTTCACAGCGAACTCTTGGTTTTTCGCAAATTCCACTGACCCATTCGTTACGACAAACGGGCTGGTATCCCTTTTTGCCTGTTTTCAAACTCTCAAATCTTTTTGGATAGACATCTTCACGCCCACGAAACAAACTGCGAAAAAGACTGATTTTGGCTTCTTCGGATGCTTGATTGGTGATGTTCGTTTCTAAAACTGGTGCGCCAGGATATTTCAATGACGCCGACATCGAATTTCGTGCTTGCTTTAACTCTTTAATGCGTAAGAGCAATTCTGTCCTGCGGACATCCAAATTTGCCAGATCTTGTTCTGTTTTCGCCAGAAGTCGATCAATTTCGTGCAATTCAGCCAAAACCACCTCGCAAGATGAGATTATACCCAGCCCTTCTTTTTCCAGCGGCCAATGAGTGCGCTGCGTCCCTTATATTCCTCCATTAACGCTCGTAGCCGGATGTCGAAATTGCTCTGCGTACCCTGGAATTCTGCCAATTGTTGGAGTTTGCCTAGTAGGGCTGTTGCCTCATCGTAGTTACTGGCAGCGTATCCACTTTGGATGAGATTTTCCACATCCTGCCAGCTCTTTGCTTCACGTTTTGCCAGTTCCCGCATTTCAGCGATGTGCTTTTTGTGTCTTTCTTCTGCCTGACGCTTGGATTCAGCCTGCTGAAGTTTTTCAGCAGCTCTGAGCAAGTCGCCAAAGGTACGCAAATTGCTATCAACCTTGGGCTTTGAATCTTCAAACGAGAGCAACCTTTTGCGCAATGCCGCCACTGCTCCCGGCTCGGCATTAACAATTTTGAGCAGGAATTCATCGCATTCCGGGCGGGTAAGGCGAGAAATCAGGGGAGCGAAATCTGCCTGTTGTGCGGGAGACAGGCTTGTGCTTAGTTCCGCAGCGGCAGCCACTAGAAATGGGTCAATCTCAAAGAAATCCATAAAAGCATTAAGCGGGGGAGTCAGTTGCTTCAATCCGGCTGGTAGGGGAGGTTCGGGATCATTGAAAAAGTTTTCCGGATCATCCTCGTCTTCATCATATCCACCTGATTCCAGTAGCATGGCTTTGAGCCAGGCAAGATATAAGGCACGGTAGTCGCCCTGTATTATGTCATCCCGTAGGTGTGCCAGCGTGGAGAGTAGCCCACGCTCGTCATTCCACTCGCCGAGGCCCTCTTCCTCGTCCATGTCGAATTCCAAAACCTGCACATCACCGATGGTTTTGATGTTCGTGTGATATTCGTCGCAGTAGGCTTCGATGGCAGGGACATCCGCTAATCCTTTGGGAAAACGAAATGCCAGACGTCGCGTCCCCCAGTTAGCGAGGTACAAGTAGGCATCGAAATATTTTGCGAGCACGTTGATGGGATCGTACCTGAAACTACTCCAGTTGTATGTGACACACGCCTGGGTAGATGTGACGTCAATATGGCTCGAGAGGTCGTTCACCGCTTTTTGCTCAGCAGCGGTCAGCGGGCGTTCAAGAGTTTGCCATTCATGATATTGATATTCACTCATAAGAAAAACCTGCTGGAAAAGGATGCAATTCCAACGGATGATACCAGCCTGGTGCCTGGCTGCTGAATTGCATCATCGTTTAAACACAATATCTCGCAAGCCAAACCCGTCTTGTTGCGCCAGTTTTCTCTTGCGTATCTCTTGATAACGGAGCATTTCTTCTGCCAATGGTGAAGCGCCAACGGATTCCAGGTGAGTCAAAGAGCAGACCACGGCCCTTTTGTGTTTTCCTGGCGGAGTGACATCACAGGCTATTCCCATTTCATCGCCGGCATAAAAAACGCTCTTGATAGAGAAAGTCTGACGATCGCTGATGGGAAAACCTTGCTTGCGCAACATTTTGAGTAGGCCTTTGCCTGCCCGAACAGATATCGGCAGGTTCGCTTCCATCTTGACAACCAGTTCTTTTGCATCTTTCATGTTGTCTATTTGGATGGAAAGTTCCGGTGTTGGTGGCGGCTTGGGTGCAGCTTCGTCTGGCAGCCAGCCGCCGGTCATCTCGAAGTTGAGATACTGTTTGAAGCCGCGCAGGTTATCAAGCAGATCGCTGGGATCATGAGGATGCTTTACACCGTCTTTCCAATAGGCTCGCTCGGTAGTCCCCATCACCATGTAACCATGCCCAACAGCATCTGGCGCCCGTTTGGTGAACATCTGGTATAGATAGTTTTCGATCTCGTCTTGGTGGGCAATTAGCAGGTCACATTTGGCACAATAGCGGCAGGTGTAATTCAGGATGATCGGGTGTAATGCGGGTCAACGTGAATAGCGAGGGGAACTTCCTTTTGCCCGGTCTTACCTTCACATTGTGGGCAACGGGTAAAGCGGGCATCCGAATAGGGATTCAGGAAGAAGTTGTAGAGCGGGGATAGATTTCCAAGTTGAGGCGCTTTTTTTGACATAGGCAACCTTGTCGGATAATTATGTTTGTATCTTATCGCAATAACATCCTGTTAAAGTCGGTTTGTTTTGTGCCATTTCAGGAAATTTCTATTTGATCAATAACAAACTTTCCCCCAGTTTGTTCAACTGCGAAATGAAAGTCGCTGCCGCTGGTGCTTGAATCCAGCGAATGGATTCCCAGTCTTCTTTTTGAACGGAACACAAGACCCGTCCCAGGTCAACAGGGAAAACGCCAGCAGCTTTGCTTTGGGCGTCCGTGATGGCAGCCTGAAGGGAAAGGTTTTTCCGGAAACAAAATCCCCAAATATCCGCCAGGTCCTTTGGCTCTTCGCGGTCGAGCAGGGCGGTCACTTTGTTGGCGAGAATGTTTTCGGCGCTGTCCAGCCGCCCCAGAACGGAATGATTTTGAATGTCCCCCACATGGGCGGGAACATCGTTGATCATCTCGATCTTCAGAGAGAAATCCGATTGAACGAGATTAAGACGTGCAAACCGCTCCTCCTTCATCAAGACCTCACATTCCCATTCTTTATTGAGCGCATGAATGATTCGTTCCACCCACAAACCAAAATGGTCATCGTCATTGACAAAGTAATCCAGATCGTCCGAGAATCTATGTTGAAGATAACCCCTTGATGCAGCGGTCCCGCCTGTGAGATAAAAACCTGTATCCGCTTGATTGATGCTTTGAATCACACGGTCTTGAAAGGGATATAAAACATCAAAGTAAAAAGCAGAATTGTTAGCCACGGAGTAGCTCGGGGTGTTTTTCTGGAAGCCACTTTACAAGAAAGTCAAACCCGCGCACGCGACTCTTTGAGCGAATCCGCCCGCGCCAGTGAGACCAGTTTTCTACTAGCTTTTTATAACCGATCAATTGGATGATTTCTTCATAAGGAGCATACTCGAGCAGGCGGCGCGTTGCCCAATCCTGATCCAGCCTTCCTTTCGTGAGGTGGCCATTGAGAATCTCGCGGAATTGATTCTGGTCGAGATCGTAATCCCATACGTATGGAGGGTATCGTGTTGCTTGCATACTTTGATTATACGTGAAAATCCAATCCTACACAGACTTTATCGTGGATTTTTACTGTCACAAGCCTGTGATGAGGAGATGACCAGACCTGCAACAAGACGTATATGAACGTGTATTTTCCCGACTTTGAATAACTCTCTCCAACTGACGATTGTGGATGAGAGATCGATGGTCCGCTCATGGAAGATACGATGATTTATGGGTGAGATCGACAGATGAGTTAAACAGTTTGACGCTCAATCCTGGTTGGGAAAAATCCAAAAGGACAATGATTTCTCCAATCAAGCAGATTCTCGATAAGAACTGCAATCATGTCTGGCACATCAAGCAAAAACTATAACTGTGTGTAATCAAATATCAAAAAATGTGCGGTCAAATTATATTTATGGCTCAAGTGGAAATATTTTATGTGTTCGCAAGCAATGAGTTGTCAATTCAATAAAATTAAAAATGTTGTTGGAAGAATCGGTTTCGTTTCACGGATCACGGTGTCCAGGGATGGAATTTCTGGTACTTGTCCGCTGAGACGCCCATGCCATGGTTGATTAAAAGTTGCCTCTCGTTTTGCGAGAATGGTTTTCAAATCGATGATTTTAAAACCTTTTGATGTGAACTTTGGAGCAATACTAAAAATCATTGTTTCCACATCCACCATTTGATTGGTAAGCATATTATGGATATCATACAAGTTGCGAGGCTCTGTGCGGGTAAGTAGTGAGCGCAGTTTTTCTGCAAGGATTTCCTCGAGCGAGTTTTCTTTATTTGAGAGGTCACTATAGGTTGACCTTACAGGCAGGTTATGAAGTGGATATGCCATAGCCTCATCTCTTGTAAAGTCCACTTTCAGAAAACGGCTGGTGATATCACCTTGAAGTGGTCCAACATAATTCAAGTAAAAAGCAGGGTTGCCAAGGGAAGTGTCCGCGGGGGTGGGGAAGATCAGAGAGTTAGTTTTCAAGTTATAATCTTACTAGTAAGACGTCGGAGAAAATTATGGAAACTTTAGCCACCACCCGTATGTCCTCCAAAGGACAGGTTGTCATCCCCGACTCTATTCGCAAACGACTTGGCCTAAAGGAGGGAGCGCAATTTCTAGTCGTCGGCGATGCAGACGTTGTTATTCTAAAAGTAGTGACACCACCTGATATGAACGAATTCAATACTCTGATCAAACAAGCGCGCAGGCAAGCAAAAGAAGCGGGGTTGAAACAAAAAGATATTACCTCTGCTATTGCCAAGGCACGTGGTCGTAAATGAAAATCGTTCTGGACTTGAAGGTTGGGATGGACACAAATGTATTCGTCTCGGGAGGCCTCTTCAGCGGACCTCCTTATCAAATCCTTAACGCGTGGCAATCGGGCGAGTTTGAATTGGTCGTTTCGCAGGAAATTCTCGACGAGTATCGGCGGGTCGGAGAAATTCTGGCGAAAGAACGTCCGAAGATTGATTTGAATCCGATTTTGAATTTTGTCATTGAACATGCGAAAGTGTACAAGTCTGCCAAACTCAAATAGCCTATCTGCGAAGACCCTGATGATGACAGGTTCTTTGCTTGTGCGTTGGCTGGTGGAAGCAAGATCATCATCAGTGGTGATAAACATTGATTGAAGGTCTCAGGTTATGAAGGAATTGAAGTCTTGAAACCACGCGATTTTACGGATCGATATTTGGCGGAAGAATAAATCCAAACGGGGGAGGGGAGAAATGCAACCTAACCCCCGCCCTTCCCAAATTCCACACGGGCAGCCGGGCAAGGCGCTGGAACTGTACGAACAGATACCGCTGATCCATCGTGAAGTGGGATGTGCCGGGGAAGCGACCACTCGCTTCAATCTGGCCATGCTCTTGCGTGATTAGGGAGAGAACGAGCAGGCTTTGGAATTGCCTCGCCAAGCAGTCGAGTTGAAGGGCCAGATATGGTGGTCAAGCAAAGAGCCTCATTTACCCTGCCTCGTAATGCATCAAGATAAAATGTTACTTTTGTGGGCCTACGCGGAAACGCCATTTTGTGGTGTATAATCCATAGTATTAAGTAGGTCTACTTGGCGAGATTCTGTCAAGTCCATGCCAAGGGACCTTTTCTTTTAACGTTTCCATACGCAGACTTTTCGTATGCGTATGAATAGTGTATAATAACAATGTAAGTTCGGTTGAGGGACAATTTGTCCCCATTTTGTAAGTGAGGAGTGTGAAGCGTACGTTTTGATCCAGTGATCACTTGTCGTTTCTTCCGTTTGAATTATCCTCTCGGCCGAGTCTTTACAGCGGCCGATTTTTTATTTCGGCAATTTCCATGCGGAAAGGAGGTGACTTGTTTTGGCATCTGTAAATTTACGTAACGGCGAATCGCAGGATTCTTTACTCAAACGCTTTCGTAAGAAGGTTGTAAAAAGCCAAATTTTGAGCACTGTTCGTCGCAAACGCTGGTTCGTCTCCAAGAGCGAACAGCGCCGCATGGAGAAAAAGAAAGCAATCCGTCGTATCAAACGACGCACATTCACCCGCGATGGCGAGTGAACCAAGTAGAAAGAGGTAATATGGCAAAAGAGGAAGATAAAATTCGAGCGGAAGGCGTTGTGGTCGAGGCTTTGCCTGGTACACAATTCCGTGTGAGGCTGGATAATGGGCATGAAGTACTGGCTTACCTTTCAGGAAAAATGCGCAAGCATTACATACGGATTCTGCTGGGCGACCGTGTTGCAATGGAAATGTCCCCATATGACCTGACCCGTGCACGCATCACGTTTCGCCAGCGCAAGCAAACCCCCGCTCCGACCGAATAATTGCCATATTGTTTTGAATTGAAAAGGCTCCCGATTTCTCGAGAGCCTTTTTGTCGTTTTGTAGCCAGCGCGATGTTATGGGAGATCCCTGAACGAGCCAAGAACCTTCATATAGTTGGCCCGCTCGAACGCAGCGGGTTCACTGACAGCCTTCTGACTCATGCTGCCCTGCATCTGCTGGATGGACTCATACTCTCGTTCTTTCATCCACGCTTCGAGTTCGCTCAAGATTGAACCGACAGCCTGCTCGCCATCATGCAACAGATGCGAAGCTGTCATTGCCACCTTTGCCCCTGCCATCATGGCTTTCAACACATCCCTGTAGGAGTGTACACCGCTTGTCAAAGCGAAGTCTGTATTGACTTTCCCGTGCAGGATGGAAATCCAGCGTAGGGGCAGGCGCAGTTCAGCGGAGGTGCTCAGATCCAGGGTGTGGACGATCTCCAGTTCATCCAGATCGAAATCGGGTTGGTAGAAACGATTGAACAGCACCAAGCCATCCGCGCCTGCATCCACGAGACGTTTTACAAAATTGGGAATGGATGTCACAAACGGACTGATCTTCACGGCAAGGGGGATTTTGATCGCAGACTTCACTTCAGCCACCAGTTCCACTTGCATATCCTCGATGTTGCTGGATGTCATATCCAGTTCGGTCGGGATGAAGTACAGGTTAAGTTCCAGTGCATCTGCACCTGCTTCCTCGATCTTACGGGCATGATTTGTCCAGCCGCCTTTGGAGACGCCGTTCAAACTGCCAATCACCGGGATGGATAGCGCCTTCTTCAATCCCGCCACCTGGTTGAGATATTTTTCGGGACTGATGCCGTACATACCGCCATCGGGCAGGTAGGACAGCGCCTCAGCAAATGACTCGCTGCCGCGGTTCAGGTAATGATCCAGTTCCAGGCTTTCGTGAATGATCTGCTCCTCAAAGAGCGAGTACATCACGACTGCTGAAATGCCAGCATCCTCGAGCTTCTTGGCGCGGTCCACCTTCTTTGAGAGGGGAGAGGCTGAAGCGACGAGAGGGTTCTTTAACTTCAGACCAAGATAGGTTGTGGAAAGATCCGTCATGTCCTACTCCTTTTTATCACCGTTATAGTGCATGGATGCCATCTGTTGATAAAGTGTCCAGCGTGATTTGGCATCCTGCTGTGCTTCGCGCATCAGTTCCTCGGCGCGGGCTTCGTCCATTTGCGTGAGCATCTTGTAGCGCGTTTCATTGTAAGCGTACTGTGAGATCGGAATGGTCGGCTCCTTGGACTCGATCACCAGCGGATTTTGTCCCTGCTGGGCAAGGCGCGGATCGTAACGGTACATGGGCCAGTGACCCGACTGTACCGCCAATTTCTGCTGTTCGAGACCCTTTGCCATATCGAAACCGTGCGCGATACAGTGGCTGTATGCAATGATGAGCGATGGACCGTCATAAGCTTCGGCTTCAAGCATGGCACGCAGTGTCTGCTGGTCGTTGGCGCCCATGGCAACCTTTGCCACATACACATAGCCGTACGACATTGCCATCAGACCAAGGTCTTTTTTGGGCGTACCTTTGCCACCCATGGCGAACTTGGCGACCGCGGCGCGTGGCGTGGATTTGCTCGCCTGTCCGCCTGTGTTTGAATACACCTCGGTGTCGAGCACAAGGATGTTGACATTGCGTCCGCTTGCCATCACGTGATCGAGACCGCCGTAGCCGATGTCATACGCCCAACCGTCACCGCCAATGATCCACACGGATTTCTTCACGAGATTATCAGCCAGACTGACCAGGTCTTTTGCACGTGAGTCGCTCGACTTGCCGAGTTTATCCTTGAGTTGTGCTACACGTTCGCGTTGCGCTTCGATGCCTGCCTCATCGATCTGTTCGGCATTCAGGATGGACTCAACCAATTCCTTGCCGAGTTCCTTTTCAAAGGATGCCAGCAGTTCACGGGCATATTCGTTTTGCTTGTCGATTGTCAACCGCATACCAAGACCAAACTCGGCATTGTCTTCGAATAACGAGTTCGACCATGCAGGACCGCGTCCCTTGGCATCCACAGTCCACGGGGTGGTGGGTAGGTTGCCGCCGTAGATCGAAGAACAACCCGTCGCGTTTGCAATCACGGCGCGGTCACCGAACAACTGCGAAACCAGTTTTACATACGGTGTTTCACCACAGCCGGCACAGGCGCCGCTGAACTCAAACAATGGGCGGAGCAACTGCGAGTTCTTGATCGTCGAGGGGTTGACCAGTTTTCGGTCGAGGTCGGGGATATTCAGGAAGAATTCCCAGTTCTTTGCTTCAGTTTCACGAATGGGCGGCTGCGGAGCCATGTTGATGGCTTTGCGTCCCACCTGTGACTTATCCTTCACGGGGCAGACTTCCACACACAGCGTACAGCCTGTGCAGTCTTCGGGTGCAACCTGCACTGTGTAGGCGTAGCCTTGCGAGAACTCCTTGAATTTTGCTGCCGTGTGCTTGAACGTCTCAGGCGCACCCGCAACCAATTTTTCATCATACACCTTGTGGCGGATGACCGCATGCGGACAAACCATTACACACTTGCCACATTGAATGCACAACTTCTCGTCCCACACCGGGATTTCCAACGCGATATTCCGCTTCTCCCACTGCGTTGTGCCAGTGGGGAAGGTGCCATCGATCGGGAATGCGGATACGGGGATATTATCGCCGTTCGCACCGATAATCTCGCCAAGCACATTGCGGACGAATTCCGGCGCTTCAGCCGGGACCGGGAGCCGGCGCGTCATCTTGGACGTTACCTTCACTGGGACCTTGACCTCATAAAGGTTGGCGATGGTCGCATCCACAGCCTCGAAGTTCTTCTTCACCACGGCCTCGCCGCGCTTGCCATACGTCTTTTCGATGGAATGTTTGATCTCTGCAATGGCGGCTTCACGCGGAAGGATGCCGCTGATTGCAAAGAAGGCTGTCTGCATGATGGTGTTCATGCGTCCGCCCATGCCCGTCTTCTCGGCTACTTCGTAGCCGTTGATCACGTAGAACTTGAGTTTCTTCGCGATGATGTCCTTCTGAACTTCAGAGGGAAGTTGATCCCACACTTCATCGGGACCATACAGGCTGTTGAGCAGGAAGGTGGCGCCCGTCTTGGCGTATTTGAGCATATCCACGCGTTCGAGGAAGGTGAACTGATGACAGGCAACGAAGCTCGCCCGGTTCAACTCGATCAAATACGGTGCACGGATGGGTTTTGGCCCAAACCGCAAGTGTGACATGGTGACCGTGCCCGATTTCTTCGAGTCGTAATAGAAGTAGCCCTGGGCAAAATTATCGGTCTCTTCACCGATGATCTTGATGGAGTTCTTGTTGGCACCAACAGTGCCATCTGCGCCGAGACCGAAGAACACACAACTGACCGTACCTTCGCCCTCGATCTGGAAACTTGCATCCACTTCAAGGCTGGTGTGTGTTACATCGTCGTTGATGCCAACAGTGAAATGGTTCTTAGGTTCAGCCTTGCTTAATTCATCCAGCACGGCTTTGACCATGGCGGGGGTAAATTCCTTGGAAGACAGACCATAACGTCCACCGATTGTCTTGACGTTTGACTTTTTGCCTTCGACCAAAGCGTTCACCACATCGAGATAGAGCGGTTCGCCGGATGCGCCGGGTTCTTTTGTGCGGTCAAGCACGGCAATGGATTTCACGCTGTCCGGGAGTGCCTTGAGGAAATTCTCGACTGCGAAGGGGCGGTACAGTCTGACCAGCACTGCGCCCACCTTCTCGCCTTTTGCCGCCAGGTAGTTGACGGTCTCTGCGACGGTTTCGCCGCCTGAGCCCATCACGATAACCACTCTTTCGGCATTGGGATGACCCACATAATCGAACAGGTTATAGTGCCTGCCGGTGACCTTGGCAAACTTATCCATGGCTTCCTGCGCGATAGCCGGGGTTGCAGCGTAGAATTTGTTAACCGCCTCACGCATCTGGAAGTAGACATCAGGATTTTGGGCAGAGCCGCGCAGGACGGGGTTGTTCGGGGTGAGTCCGCGGGCTCGGTGTTCACGAATCAGGTCATTGTCCACGAGAGATCGAAGTTCTTCATCCGAGATCGGATAGATCTTGTTGACTTCGTGAGAGGTGCGAAACCCGTCAAAAAAATGCAGGAAGGGAACGCGGGACTTGAGTGTTGCCATCTGTGCGATCGCGGCAAAATCCTGTGCCTCTTGAACGGAGCCGGAGGAAAGCAACGCCCATCCGGTTTGACGCACTGCCATAACGTCCTGGTGGTCTCCATAAATGGAGAGGGCGTGTGCTGCAATGGCACGTGCCGCCACATGGAAGACCGTGCTGGTGAGTTCGCCAGCGATCTTGTACATGTTCGGGATCATTAACAGCAGACCCTGCGACGCGGTGAAGGTGGTCGTGAGCGAGCCTGTTTGCAGTGCGCCGTGTACTGCACCTGCCGCACCGCCCTCGGATTGCATCTCAACAACGAGTGGGATGGTGCCCCAGATGTTCTTCTTGCCTTTGGCTGACCACTCATCTGCGAATTCGCCCATGCCGGAGGATGGGGTGATCGGATAAATTGCGACTACCTCACTCAACCGATGCGCGACAGAAGCAGTGGCTTCATTGCCATCTATCATGACTACTGTTTTTTTCATACTTGCTCCTTTGGAACGGGCTGAAATGCCCGGAAATATCCATTCAAGTAAGTTTATACCCCGCAGGTAAAACCTGTTAGTAATTAATGACTTAAATACCCATGCTTGTTGTCATATATTGGACAAGAATGGTGGGATTGGACTTGAAACAAACATATTTGTAGGATTGACCACCCCCTCAAGATTTCAAATAGGACCGCACAAGCAACAACGCTGCCAGTGACTTGGCATCGGGAATCTCGCCTCGTTCCGCCCTTTGAATTGCCTCAGCAACTGGAATTTTTTCCACTTCCAGAAATTCATCATCATCTGCCTCAAGAGGATTATGTTGCAGGTCAGTTGCCAGATATACAACCATGAACTCTGTTGAATACCCAGGGGCAAGATAGAAATCACCAATCTTCTGCAGTTTGCCGGCTTCCATACCCGTTTCTTCGCGGATCTCACGGGCAGCGCAATCTTCGAAAGGCTCATCGCCATCACGTGTCCCGGCGGGCAGTTCGAGCAAATCCATGCCTGTAGCGTGACGATATTGACGGACGAATAACATTTTCCCATCTGTGTCAATTGGAACGATGATCACCGACCCACCGTGTTCAATGATTTCGAACTTCGTCTCGCGTCCATCAGGCGTTTTGAGATGATCGCGGCGAATCTTGAAGGCGCGTCCCTGCATGAGGGTCTCTGATTTGATCAATTCGAATATGGGCATAATGTTATCCTTTGACGTAGTGCTGGTTATGATTATATGACAAAAGCCCGGGCTACATGCCCGGGCTCTTCTATTGGTTGAAAATCTGTTTTAGGGGATGTTCAATACCTGACCAGAAGTCAGTGTTGCATCAACGGAGATACCGTTGTTCTGCGCGATCACGGATGGTTCGATGTCGCCATAATAACAGGCAACGCCATAGACTGTTCTTGTATCGTAAGTAGATCCCACGGTAAATTTTGCGGGATGGTCATGCCACGAACGGTCGCCAGGGAAGGAACCGCTCTGTGGAATGGTCAACACCGTTCCAGCGGAGAGGCTGTCTGCCTGGGCACCAGTCAGTCCACTGAGGGAAAGCAACTGATCCGGGTCCACATTGAAGCGGCGTGCAATGCAGTAGGGGAACTCACCATTCTTCAGTACGTAGGTAGAGGGCTTTGAACCGGCAGGTGCCGACGTGGAAGTTGGCACAACAGCGACCGCCTGTGTGGCTGTGGATGTTGGATTGAGGTTGATGATCGGAGTTGCCGTTGTTGTCATTTCCTGAGCTGGTAAAGTGACACCGATGGCTGGAGTCGGTGATGCGACAGCCGCGATCGCAGTCTGTGTTGTTGCGTTTTCCAACTCCGGCATGTTCGACGGTTCATTTGGGATTGGCGTTGAAAAGAAGCTGTTTGGGTCAATGGGTGTATTGGTAACAGCAGGCGGCGTGGAGTATGGCTGTTCACAGGCTGACAGCAGCACAGCAACCAAAAGCAGTGTGGAGGCAATTGTTAAACCTCGATTCGTACGTGACATGGAATTCTCCTAAATCTCGAACAAAAGTTTCAGTGATGGTAGCATATCCGTGATAACACGTCAAGTTTCAGGGTGGGATATTGGATGGATAAAAACCAGAGATTAAAGCCCGGTATTAACACTGAATACATTCACCGCCTGATGCTTTCCCTTGAAAACAATCTCTCCCAAATCCTCCACATTAATTTCACTGGAAAGTTCTTCACGGGTGAATCTATCGATTAGGATTGGTTTGCCAACAACCTTGGTGTGGCTCTCAATTCGTGATGCAAGGTTGACTGTATCGCCAACGCAGGTGTAGGTGGCGCGATGCTGTGTTCCAGTAAAACCTGCAATCATCTGCCCGGAAGCAATGCCCACTCCGATCTTGATCTGCAGCTTATCCTGCGCGGCCTGATTCTGGTTGAACCCTTCCAGTAGTTCGAGCATTTCCAATGCAGCCTGTACTGCACGTTCGCAATGATCTTCATAAAAGACAGGCGCTCCAAAGACCGACATCAAGCCATCGCCGATCATCTGGTTGACCGAACCTCCATGGCTGGTAATTGCATCGAACATCAGCGCATAATAATCGTTCAACATTTCGATGACCTCTGCAGGTGGACGGGATTCGGTCAAAGTGGTGAACGAACGGATATCCGTGAACATGACGGATGCATTCACGAACTTACCGCCCAGCGAGAAGCCGGTCTTCAATAATTCCTCAGCCACTTCCTTTGTGGCAAAGGTGCGTATGAGTTTGCGTTGTTCATCGCGCAGGCGTTTCTTCTCAAGGCTGGCATTCACACGCGCCCGCAACAGGATCGGGTTAACGGGTTTGTTGAGGTAATCCTCCGCGCCTAGTTCCACACACTTCACAACTGCATCGATCTCATCGAGTGAAGAGGTCATGATGATGGGGAGGTTGCGCAGTTCGTTATCCTGCAGGCAGGCCTCAAGCACCTGATAGCCATTCATCTCGGGCATTTCGATATCGAGCAGAACAAGGTCGTAGGGATCGCTCTTCAGCATATCCAACGCTTGTTTGCCGTTTTCAGCCGTTGCGATCCGGTGACCGTCCTGTTCGACGCCGCGCCCGAGCAGGATGCGGTTGACTTTGTTATCGTCCACGATCAGGATTTTGCCCGGCTCGTGTGTGGACCTCATGCGCGCATCCCTTTCAATTCTTCTGCAACGGTTCCATACGCTTCTTTCAGGATCTCGAGCTTGTTGCCGATCTCGAGATTATTTTCCTTTGCCATGAACTCCAACTCCTTGGCGAGCGTGCCGAGTTCTGTTGCGCCGAAGGTGTTCGCGTTCGATTTCATGGAATGCGCATTGCGCCGAAAGGACTCTACATCCTTCGCCTCCAACGCAGATTGCATGTTGCTGAGCATGCTTGGCGCATCATCAAGGAAGGCGTCTATCAATTCATTGATGAAATCCTCCCCTGACATTTGTTTGAGTTCTTCAAAGGTTGCTTTGTCAATTACGGGCATGTGAGTTTCCTTTTTGAACCGCAAAGGATGCTAAGATCACGAAGAAGATCAAAGAATCTTTGCGCGCTTCGCGTGCTTTGCGGTTAATTTTTTCTTTCCACTTTCAATAATGCTTCCACCAATTCGTTGACGCGGATCGGTTTGCTGACGTAATCGTTCATGCCCGCGGCGAGACACATTTCACGGTCGCCTTCCATGGCGTTGGCGGTCATGGCGATGATGTGCGGCTGTGTGACCTCTGCCAGCTTGCGGATGTTTCGTGTTGCATCGAGGCCGTCCATCTCGGGCATCTGCACATCCATTAATATAACATCATATGTCTGTCGTTCGATGGATTCTACCGCTTCAATGCCATTCGATGCAATATCGGCGCGGTATCCCATTTGATCGAGGATGCGCATGGCCAGCTTCTGGTTGACCTGGTTATCCTCTGCCAGCAGGATGCGCAATGGATGATTCTTTGCCATCTCTTTGTCCATGGCGGCTTTGACAGGTTCAGGCTTGGGCGTGATGAGGCTCCTTGCGAAGAGACCAGCCAACGCGTCGTAGAGATGCGAGGGCTTGAGGGGTTTGGTCAGATATGCGGAGAAGTTCAATTCCTCGGCACCGAGTTCGCGTCTGCCCAGGGACGTCAGCAAAATGATCGGCAGAGCTGTTGCATCCTGTAGTTTGCGGATTTCGCGCGTGAGCATGAGGCCGTCGAGTTCGGGCATGTGCATGTCGGTGATGATCAGGTCGAAGTGTTCGCCGTTCTGGATCCATTGAATGGCTTCGCGCGGGAATTCGGTTTCGCGCGAAGTCATGCCCCATTTTTCGGTTTGCAGTTTGAGGATGCGGCGGTTGGTGGCATTGTCGTCCACGATGAGGACGGTCTTTCCATGCAACGCGGACTGAATGCCTTTGACATCGCGGGCAGTCTTGCGTTCGGGCACTTCGGCGGGCGCGGCGGTGACGGTGAAGATGAACTTGGAGCCTTCGCCGATGCCTTTACTTTCGGCGTGCATACCGCCGCCCATCATTTCGCTGAGACGTTTGCTGATGGCGAGACCCAGACCCGTGCCGCCGAATTTGCGCGTGGTGGATGAATCGGCCTGCGAGAAGGATTGGAACAGACGTGCCATGCCTTCCTCAGAGAGACCGATGCCTGTATCGCGGACGGTGAAGACGACTTCGTTCCTGGCTTTGCCTTTCTTGACCGTGAGCACCACTTCGCCTTTTTCGGTGAACTTGACGGCGTTGCTGAGCAGGTTGATGAGGATCTGGCGCAGACGCGTGACGTCGCTCTTGATGCCCGTGGGAACATCGTCGTCCATGATATAGGCGATGTCGAGTCCTTTTTCAATGGCGCGCCCAGCTGTCAGGTCCAACGCGGATTCGACGCATTCGCGCAGGTCGAAGGGTTGGGCTTCCACGTCCATCTTGCCTGCTTCGATCTTGCTGAAGTCGAGAATATCGTTGATGATGGCGAGCAGGGCATCGCCCGAGTTACGGATGGTTTCGGCGTAGTCGCGTTGTTCCTTGTTTAGGTCGGTGTCCATCAGCAGACCGCTCATGCCGATGACCGCGTTCATGGGCGTGCGGATCTCGTGACTCATCGTGGCGAGGAAGGAACTCTTGGCTTCGTTCGCGGCTTCGGCGAGGGCGCGTGCTTCCTGTGCTTCATTGAAGAGGCGGATGTTCTCAATAGCGATGACAGCCTGGTCTGCAAAAACGGTCAACAATTTGACCTGGCTCTCGCTAAAGAAACCAGCCTGCTGCCTTGCTGCTCCAATAGCACCGACAGCCACGCCTTCTCTGATCATTGGCACGAATAGGGCGCTTCGCCAACCCTGCGTCTTGGCAAGGTTGCGCCCAGGCGATGGAGCATCATGTTCGACATGGCTATCTGGTATATGTACAATCGATTTACTAAGAATAGAGCGGGCAGAATAGCCGCCATCACGGTCGAGCAGACGGGGGTATTCCTGTTGAATGGTCTCCATTGCCGCTTGATTGAAGCCTCTCACAGCCGTCATTTGGATGGTCGAGCCGTCTGTCAAATAGACTGCGCTTAAATTGGCGCCGCAAAGTTTGAGTGTGTGTTCGGAGATGACATCGAGCACAGGTTGTATATCGGTCGGTGACTCAGCAATAACACGTAGAATATCGCTGGTGGCTTTTTGTTGCTCGAGTGTCTCAGTCGTTTCGGCGAACAACTGCGCGTTCTGAACAGCGATTACGGCCTGACGCGCAAGACCATTCAAAAATTCCAGTTCGGCTTCGACGAACTCCTTACCCTTACCCGAACGCCAGACTGCCATGAGACCTTTCAATTCATCGTTAGCCAGCAGTGGCACTGCCAGCAAATGCTCATCTGGCATCTCCTCGGTACCTGTAATCAGGACGGTGCGCGGATCTGCGTTGGTGTCGTTGACTATTTCTCCAACCTTGCTTCGTGCAATGTCTCCCAGCAAGCCTTCTCCTAATTTGATCGTATCGTTGCGGAGTTCCTCCGCCTCTTCTCCGACTGCCGCGATGGCGCGGAATGTTCTGCCTCCATCTTCGGGGAGGAATAAGGCACTTAGATTTCCATTCAGCAAATCCTTGGCGTGGGTGGCTATGCTTTCGAGCACAGTTTCGGCATCCAAGCTGGCGGAGATGTCGCGCCCCACCTCGACCAGCGCGGACATTTCACGCGCGCGGCGTTGGGTTTCGAGATAAAGTCTCGCGCTTTCAATGGCGATGGCGGTTTGGCGAGCCACGCTTACAAGGAAGTCAAGATCAGCCTGTGTGAAAAGACTGTCTGTATGCGGCCGCCAGACGGTGATGATGCCAATGGTCTGCCCGCGGGAAATGAGAGGAGCGACCATCATGGCTTCATGTGCATCGTCCTCTTCAGGCGTGCCCGGCACATGGAAAACGCGTGGGTCGCTTGCGGGTTGGTTGATCAATTCGGCAACTTCAGTTTGCGCGATATTTCCAGTAATACCTTGCCCAAGAATCACTGGCGATGCTTTGATCTCGTCTGTGTAAGTGCCCAACGCCACAGGTGCGGTGAACAAGTCTCCATCGCGCAGGTAGATGGCGATGTCACGCACGTGCAGGATATCCTTGGCGTGAGATGCTATTTTTTCGAGAACAGGTTCCAGTTCGCGTGAGGCGGCGATGTCGTTGCCGATCTCTGCCAGTGTCGCCATCTCTTTGGCGCGGCGCTGTGTCTCCGCGTGCAGTCGCGCGGTGTGGATGGCTGCGCCCGCGTTGGCGGCGATGGTTGTCAGCAGGCGCAGGGAATCTTCATCGTACACGCCTTCCTCGGTTGTGCTTTGCACGCTCAGCACGCCGATGGTTTCTTTGCCCGATTTGATCGGCACGCCCAGATACGAAAGCGATTCCTTACCGATGAGCGACGTACCCAGTTGCGCCCGCCGCTCCTTGATATCCTTATTGATCAACAACGGCTCGCCCGATTGGATGATCTTGCTGGTCAGCCCTTCACCCAACTTCATGACCGTGAAATCATCGCCATGCTGATAGGGGAATTGGATCAGATTCGTCTGTGCATCGAGCAATGCCACGTAGGCGATATCTGCATGGAACGTATCGCGGGTCTGACTCCCGATCAACTGGATCATTGCTTCGAGTTCAGTTTCTGCTACTAAAGCCTGACTGACCGTACTGATGGCAGCCAGTTCACCCGCGCGCTGCTGCTCGGCGTTGAAGAGACGCGCGTTCTCGAGCGCGATGCCCATACTGCCCGCCAATGTTTGCAGCAAGCGCACATCCGATTCAGCGAAGGCGTTTTCTTGTTCGATATTTTGCAGGCTGAAATACCCGTTGACCTGCGCCCCCGTCCCAAACGGAACATAGATCAAAGATTTGGCGGCTTGCGTCCCTTCGATGATCTTCAATCCATATCGTTCTGTTTCTTCCACTGCGTTCTCATTGATGACTACAGGCTGACGAGTGGAAATGAGATGATCGTTCATTGGGCTGAACGGCAGCAGTTCATCATCGAAGACCCGTTCTCCGTTTTCAAAGGCATAATCCAACCGCGACAACTTTTTGTCATGATCGAACGAACTGATAACGAACGACTGCGCGTTGAACATGCTTTGGATCTTGTCGCCGACTAGATCGAAGATGGCTTGCATATCCAGCTTGGAAGCCAGACCCTCCTGCACCGAGTTGATAATGGCAAGTTCCTGCGCGCGCTGTTCGGTCTCTTTGAGCAGGCGGGTGGTTTCATCGAATAGCTGCGCGTTCTGCAATGCCACCGCGAGGCTCGATGCGATGGTCTTCAGGAGGTTGACATCGCTTTCGGAGTAGGCGTTCTCACGCTCGATATTTTGCAGGGATACCACGCCCACTACTTCGTCGCCTGCGATCATTGGAACACCCAGCCAGGAACGCGGCTCGTCGTCATCTGCTACTGCGGTTGCACCCAGTTCAACGGTGCGTTTTTCCGCCTCTTCGTTGAATAGGAGCGTTTCGCGCGTTTGAATGATATGACCTGTGGGACCTTTGTCATTAGGATAGGTTCCATTGATCACCACGCGATTTCCCTGGTGTAGATAATACGGGACGTGGAATGTTTGCGAAGCTTTATCATGCAGGGCGATATAGGTTGTCTGCGTATCGAACACATCGCGGATCTTCTCGCCGACCAGGTCAATAATGCCCTGGATATCAAGTTTCGATGCCAATCCCTGCTGCACGCTGTTGATCAATGCCAGCTCGGCATTGCGCTGCTCGGTCTCCTTGAGCAGGCGCTGGGTCTCGTCGAAGAGACGCGCATTTTCGAGGGCAACGCTCATCGAGTTGGCAAGGGTTTCAAGAAGACGCGCATCGTTGGTTGTGAAAACATTTTCCCGTGAGCCGTCCTGTATGGAGATGATCCCTGTAACTTCGGTCCCAACAACAAGCGGGACAAAGAGCAAGGAACCACTGATCTTGCTTAAGTCTGATGGGTCGTCAAGGTAGTAAATTCCATATTTTGGCGCCTCAACCTGGGCATTCTCGTTGATCAAAAGAGTTTGTTTGGTTTTGATGAAATGCTGTACGAACTTGCTATCCAGTGAGTAGGTGGTATTGTAAGTTGGTGGATAGGGAATGCGGCCGGTTTTATCCTTGTGGTCGAACGAGAAGATCAAGACCCCAGGAACTTTGAATATCTCGCGGATCTTGTCGCCGACCGCGTTATAAATACCCTGCATATCCAGCCGTGTGGCAAAGGCCTGTTGCACACTATTAATGGCTGCCAGTTCTATGTTACGTTCCTCGGTCTCCTTGAGCAGGCGCTGGGTCTCATCGAACAGACGGGCACTCTCGAGAGCAACGCCCATACTACCTGCCAGCGTTTCAACCAAGCGAATAGTGGATTCGCTGAAAGCATGTTCACGCTGTGTATCCTGCAGGGAGATGCATGTGTTGATACGGTTTCCTGTCCGCACCGGCACTGCGATGCTGGTAAGCGGCATTTCTCCGGCAGGTAGGCTGTGCCCATACTGCTTGAGCCGTTCTGCCATACCATCATTCCATACAATGGATTGTCCTTTTTCCAATGTCGGGACAGTGATCTCTTTGTTCAAACGCGTGAGGGGTCGTTCGATGACAGGCTCACGTTTGCCTCTCTCAATAATATACTCGTACCGACCAATCCCCTTCGCGCTATCCCACGTGTTGATGACCACGATCTCGGATTTTGTGATCTCGCTGATCTTGTCTCCGACCAGTTCGTAGATGGACTGCATATCCAGTTTGGCTACCAGTCCCTGTTGCACACTGTTGATCACAGCCAGTTCGGCATTGCGCTCCTCGGTCTCCTTGAGCAGACGCTGGGTTTCGTCGAAGAGACGCGCGTTCTCTAGGGCGACGCTCATCGAGTTGGCGAGAGTCGTCAGCAGGCGCAGGTCTGATTCGGTAAAAGCATTTTCACGCTCAAGGTTCCCAATGTAAACGACCCCGCGAGCTTCACTGCCTGTCAACATGGGAGCATAGATGGCCGATTTTGGAAAAGCACTCCCGCCCAATGCAAGAGAGCCAACTTGTTCGGCAAATTTCGAATAATCCTGATTGATCATCCAGGGTTGGCGGGTTTTCATAACATACTCGCTGAAGCCCGTTCCATCCATCGGGAGAGGTTCCTGGTGCAGCCTGATGCCATTTTGAATGAGGTACAGAATATCCAGCAAGTTATTTTCGCGGTAGCGGGTCATGATCATCACAGAAGGAACATTAAATATCTCAACGATCTTGTCGCCAACCAGACTGCAAATAGCCTGAATATCAAGCTTGGAAGCTAGCCCTGCTTGCACACTGTTGATGATGGCAAGTTCCGCAGCGCGTTGCTCGGTTTCTTTCAAAAGTCGCTGGGTTTCGTCGAAGAGGCGGGCATTCTCAAGCGCCACGCTCATGCTATTGGCAAGCGTTTGCAGCAGGCGCACATCTGATGCGCTGAAGGCGTGTTCACGATCCAGGTTTTGGAGGGAAATAACACCTTTTCCTTCAAGACCGACCATCATTGGTACGCCAAGCCACGTTTTGGGTGTTTCACCGACGATGCTTAATGGATTTCCATATTCCTTTGCTGCGTTATCATAATTTTCTGAAATTAACAGATACTGACGGGTCTCGATGACATGCTTTCGGAATCCCATTAACTCTATCGGTTCATCCGGGAATCGTTGACCGCGCTCTATGGTGTAGGGGAAGTGTATCAAATTGTCGGCGCTGCCAAGTAACCCAATATCCACAACCTGGGCATCAAAAATTTCCTGTATCTTGTTGCCGACAAGATCATAGATGCCCTGCATGTCCATCTTGGCGACAAGCCCCGCCTGTACGCTGTTGATAACCGCCAGCTCGGCATTACGTTCTTCGGTCTCTTTGAGCAGGCGCTGGGTCTCGTCGAAGAGACGGGCGTTTTCGAGCGCGACACTCATGCTATTGGCGAGAGTTTGAAGCAGGCGCACATCGTTGTTTGTGAAAACATTTTCCCGTGAGCCGTCCTGGATCGAGATGATCCCCGTAACCTCGGTTCCAACAACAAGCGGCACAAACAGCATGGAACCGGTGATCTTGTTCAAGTCGGATGGGTCGTCGAGGTGGTAAATTCCATATTTTGGCGCTTCCACCCGGGCGTTCTCATTGATCAAAAGCGGCTGTTTGGTATTGTCGAAATAATCCATAAACTCATTGAATGGATAGACAGCCTCTCGCCTGGGATAAGATGAAATGGCTACTCTGGCTTTGCGATCAAGTGACAGGATCAACACCTCCCGCAGGTCGAATATTTCACAGATCTTATCGCCAACGGCATCATAAATGCCCTGCAAATTCAACTTCGAGACAAGTGCTTGTTGCACACTGTTGATGATCGCAAGCTCTGCATTGCGCTCCTCAGTCTCTTTGAGCAAGCGTTGGGTCTCATCGAAGAGACGGGCGTTCTCGAGTGCGGTCCCGAGCGATGCGGCAATGGTGGTTAGCAGGCGAACATTGGCATCACTAAATGCATGTTCCCTTTCGTAATTCTCCAGGGTAACGCAGCCGATCACAGCATTCCCGACGATCATTGGAGCTGCCAACCAGGATTTGGTCGTATCTTTACTTTCTGTTGGAACAAATACTGCACCGAGTTCCTGAAAGCGCTCTGATGCATTTTGATTGATAAGCAACGGTTGGCGTGATTGGATTACACGCGAGATCAAACCCTTTCCAAGTGTCCAACCTTCCTGCAATATCTGTTTTCCGCGGAATAGATAATATGGAAAAGATACGCGGTTTTGCATGTTATCGTAAATCGTTATGATTACTCCCTGTGCGTCAAAAACATTGCGAATCTTATCGCCGACCAGATCCACAATGGCTTGGAAGTCCAACTCGGCGGCGAGTCCCTGCTGGATGGAGTTGATGATCTGCAACTCGGCTACGAGTTCCTGCTCGGCTTTGAAGAGGCGCTGGGTCTCGTCGAAGAGACGCGCGTTCTCGAGCGCGGTTCCCAGCGAAGCGGCGATGGTGGTCAGCAGGCGCAGTTCGGATTCGCCGTAGGCGTTCTCGCGCT